>DATBTA010000182.1:0-4565 GCA_036559505.1 Pseudolabrys sp.
ACGAACGAAGTTGAAATCGCTGATAGGTTCGCCGGCCCAGCAGTGGAAAACGATTGCCGGGCAGATCAAAGAACTAAAGAACACCTTCGGCCCGAAAACCGACCTTGGCCGCCGCCGCACGACGTTTGGCATTGCCCCCGCTCATGATGAAGCGGCGATCGAAGAGGCCATGGCGGTGCGCGAGCCGATCACCGTCGTCGTTTCGGAAAAGGGATGGATCCGAGCCTTGCGCGGCCACGTCACCGATCTTTCGGGTGTGACTTTCAAGACAGACGACGACCTGAAGTTTGCTTTCCCGACCGAAACGACGGCAAAGATCCTGATCTTTGGCAGCAATGGCCGGTTCTACACGATTGAAGCTTCAAAGCTCCCGGGCGGGCGAGGGCACGGCGAGCCGGTCCGGCTGTTCATCGATCTCGAGGATGCCGACGTGGTCGCTGCACTCGCGTATCAAGGCGCGCGCAAATTCCTTGTTGCTAGCTATGGCGGCAACGGTTTTGTCGTCCCCGAGGACGATGTGCTCGGGACGACCCGTAAGGGCAAGCAAGTGCTAAACTTGAAAGCGCCTGACAAAGCGGCCGCCATGACGACGGTCGACGGCGAGCTGGCGGGCGCAATCGGCGCAAACCGGAAGATGGTCATCTTTGCGCTGAATCAGGTGCCCGAAATGGGCCGCGGTCGCGGCGTGCGGCTGCAACGCTACAAGGAAAAAGGGCTCTCCGACGTCACGACCTTCAAGGCGGACGACGGGATGTCCTGGATCGACGGCGCCGGCCGGAGTTTCACGTTAGCAATGAAAGAGCTCAAAGACTGGCGAGGCAACCGTGCCGACGCCGGCCGTATTGCGCCAAAGGGCTTCCCGAAAAATAACAAATTCCGCAGCCCGCCGACCGGCGGCAAAAGCAACGGCGCCGACGCTGACTAGCGTGCGACTTCGCTCGCGACGAACAACAGCGACTGCTTCGATTTCTCCAGCAGAGTAGCGGCCGTGTCGCCGAAGAAAAGTTTCTCGCCCGGACGGCGGCCGGCGCCGATAACGACGAGGTTGTATTCCTTGCGCGATAATTCCTTAAGGATTGCCTCGTCGGCAGCGACATTGGCACGCACGGCGGTACGCAGATCGAGATCATAAGTTTCCGCAAGTTTCACGACGTCTTTCAGGATGGCTTCCTCGTAGCGGCGAGACCGTTGTCTGCCCCCAGGAGCGACATAGAGAGCGGTCAGCGGCGCGTGGCTCACGCGCGCGATGGCGATCGCGACCTCGGCTGCACGACGTGAATTTTCGGTGCCGTTGATCGGCACCAGCATGTTGAGATTTTCGCGGAGAGGTTCCGCGAGCAGTCTGCCGCGGCCATCGACCACTGCAAGCGGACCTTCGAAACCGGACGCCAGATTCGTGACGTCGTCGTGGAATTCGCCTCGGCGGGCGACGGTCTTCTCGAGGCCGACGATCATCAGGCTGTAGCCTTTTTCGGCTTCTTCGGCGACCGCTTCTGGTTTGGGTGCTTGTTCAACGATTGTCGTCACGTCGAGGGAAACGTCGGTCTTTTCATCGGGCTTTTGCACACGTTCGACGCTCTGGGCAAACTCCTGCACGGTCTTCCCAAGCTCTTCTGCAGTCTGCTTCGCCGCTGCGTCGGCGGCCTTTCCGGTTTTGCTGTCGGTCTTGATATGCATGACCGTGGTTGGCATAGCGCCTCCGCCGGCGATCAAGCCGGCGATACGCGTTGCCAGTTTCGCATTGTTGCTCTCGTCAACCGTGAGCAGCAGGCGCTCGAGCTTCGGCACAAAGCCTTTGGCCTCCATTTCCTCGCGTTCGAGCCTTTGTTTTTCGTCCTTGCGCATCGGTAGCCTGGACAGGGCCCAACGCAGCGTCGGCGGCATCGCCATGGTGGTGACAACCGCCATTGTGACGATCATCGTGAACAGGTTCTGGCTCAAGGCACCCATCGACAGACCGATAGTCGCGACAATCACCTCGGTCGAGCCGCGCGCATTCATGCCCGTGCCAAGCGCTAGCGACTCGCGAAAAGTAAGTCCTGCAAGCTTGCCACCGACGAAGGCACCGCCGAATTTGCCGATACTTGCGATTGCAATCAGGCCGCAGGTGAGAAGCAGCAGATCTGTATCCTTCAGGATAGTCAGATCAGCCGAAAGGCCCGCCGTGCCGAAGAAAACCGGCATGAAGAAAGCGATGATCAACCCGCGCAACTGCTCATCGATATGACGCGTGAGGATCGGGGATTCGCCGACGAGAATGCCGGCGACAAAGGCGCCGAGAACCGTGTGAACGCCGATCAGATCGGTGATAAGCGCCATCACGCACATAATAAGGAGTATTGCAGTGATGACTGCGAAATCGCTGACAAAGACGTCATTGACCCATCGGATAATGATAAAAACAAGCCGGCGGCCAATGGTCAGGCTTAGTCCCATGAATGCGAGCGTGCCGAGGACGCTCTGTGCAAGGCTCCACACGTCGACATGACCTTGCAGTGCCAGACTGAAGATCACTGCGGTGATCATCCAGCCAACGGTGTCATCGATGATTGCCGAGGCGAGGATGACCTGGCCGACCGTCCGGCGCATAAAATTCATTTCGCGGATCACCGTTGCCACAATCTTGACCGACGCGATCGAAAGCGCGGTGCCGAGGAAAAGCGACGTGATCAGGCGCTTGCTTGGGTCAGGCAGCATAGAGTCGGGCAGGGATTCCCCGAGCGCTACCCCGCAAATGAACGGAATGACGATGCCGGCGATCGAGGCGATGGCCGACGCACCGCCTGTCCGTCGCACCAGCTTCAGGTCGGTTTCCATGCCTGTGAGAAGCAAAAGCATCAGAACGCCGAACTGCGAGACCGCATCGAGCATCGCCTTCTGCTCTTTCGCGGGCGGAAAGATCGCGTGCTGCCAGTCGGGAGCCAGCGCGCCCAGCAGTGACGGGCCGAGCACCAGGCCGGCGATCAATTGCCCCATCACGCCTGGTTGCTTGATCCGGATCATGGCCTCGCCAAGCAACCGCCCAACGAGCATCAGCAATACGAGCTGGGCGACGAACACGAATTCGGACGAGCTGTGTCCGCCCTCGGCCGCGAGGGCGGGTGTCGCCAGCATCGTTGGAGTGATCGCGAATGCGGCAGCAGCGCCCCAGCGGCCCGCTCGTGATGGTCGGACGTGAACTGCAATCATGACGCGCGGTGGCCCCCTTACACGGCGTCGGCTTTCGCCGGCGTTCTGGCGGCTTTCCAACCGAACGCACGGAAACGCCGGGCAGCATTGCCAGATTTGCCACCCAAGCATGCGACAACCTGTTGGAACTGGGGAGGTTCCAAACAAATTGCAATTGCAAATTATTCGCAATAAGGTAGGTTTGTCCTTGGATTTCGGTCTTTTTTCGAATCGTGCAGATGGACGCGACAACACGACAATCGACGACTGACGCGCCGGGTTGGCGGCGCGAACGCGGCCGGCCGCCGCTGGCGGAGGTCTTCGGTTCGATCGCCACGCGTCCGTCAGGCTCGCTTGGCAAGAAACTCATAGCGTTCCTCGGGCCAGGCTATCTGGTCGCGGTTGGCTACATGGACCCCGGCAACTGGGCGACCTCGCTGGCCGGTGGTTCTAAATTCGGGTACGCGCTGCTTACGGTTGCGCTGCTCTCCAATTTGATGGCGATCCTGCTGCAGGCACTGTGCGCTCGCCTCGGCATTGCGTCAGGCCGCGACCTAGCCCAGGCCTGCCGCGACGCTTTTCCGCGCGCGGTGTCGTGGCCGTTATGGGTGCTCACCGAAATTGCGATCTGCTCTACCGACCTCGCGGAAGTGATCGGCACTGCCATCGGTCTCAACCTGCTGTTTGGCATTCCGCTCGAGATCGGTGTTCTGATCACCGCGCTCGACGTGTTCCTGATTCTATGGATGCAAAACCTCGGCTTTCGTTGGATCGAGGCGTTTATCGTCACGCTGCTGGGGGTCATTGCGGTCTGCTTCGCCATCCAGATTGCGCTTGCCGATCCGCAATGGGGCGCGGTAATCCGCGGCTTTGCGCCGACCACCAACATCCTCACTAATCCCGATATGTTGTACCTTGCGATCGGCATCATCGGGGCCACCGTGATGCCGCACAATCTCTATTTGCATTCGGGTGTCGTGCAGACTCGCCGTTTCGGTGAGGGCATCGAGGACCGGCGCGAGGCGATCAAGCTTGCCACCATCGATTCCACCATCGCGTTGATGTTCGCGCTGCTGATCAATGCCTCAATCCTGATTCTGGCAGCTGCGACCTTCAACAAGACCGGACAGACCGATGTTTCCGAACTCGGCGACGTCCACAAGTTGATCGCACCACTGCTCGGGTCCGGAATGGCGCCGATGCTGTTTGCGATCGCGCTCTTATGCTGTGGGATGAACTCGACCGTAACGGCGACACTGGCAGGTCAGATCGTGATGGAGGGCTTTATCGACATCCGGCTGCCGCCTTGGGCGCGGCGACTGGTGACCCGCGCCATCGCCATCGTGCCCGCCGCCATCGTCACGATTTGGTATGGCGAGGCCGGGACGGCGAAGCTT
>DATBTA010000183.1:0-6158 GCA_036559505.1 Pseudolabrys sp.
GACCGATAACCGTCACAAGGCGCTCTTGTCCGCGCTCGATGTGCTCAACGAGCGCGAGCGGCGCATTTTCGAGGCGCGGCGGCTTGCCGACGATCCGATCACGCTCGAGGAACTCGCCGCCGAGTTTAATGTCTCGCGCGAACGCGTGCGCCAGATCGAGGTCCGTGCTTTTGAGAAAGTGCAGAAGGCGGTGAAGAGCCGAATGGCCGCGATGGAGAAGCCGGCTGAAACGCCGGCAGTCACGGCGCACTAAGCGTCCCCACCGAATGCAAGATGGCCGGGCCCTGCCCGGCCATTCTGCTTTGGCTGCCACGGACGAACGGCCTATTGCCCCCACGCACGGAAGGCTTCCTCGAAGGCGCGAGTGCCCGGCGTTCCCTTCTCCATTGCGAGGATCGCGCGCTTGCCGCTGGTGTAGACGAGCGGGATGTCGAACCAGTCCCGCTCCTTCAGCAGCTGTATATTGCGCTGCACGTCGACATCGACCGCCGAGAGACCGATCAGGAAATATCCGTTGGTGACTTTGACAGCGAGACCGGCGAGCGGGACGCCACGCGCCTGTTCGTTCTGTTTCATCAGGACGCCAGGCACGTTGTTGATTCCGCCCTCCGGAAAATCAGCCGGCAGCGTGAACATAATCTCGATCGTATGACTCGCGGGCAGCGCCTTATCGGTGTTGCGCCGGAGCGACCATGTCATGCGCAACTTGCGCTCCGGTATCTCGATGTCGGCGCGAATAGCCAGTTCCGGGGCAAGACCCGGCCCCGGCGATATCGTCTCGGTGCGCCAAAGGGCCGAGCCGACGTAGCGCCTGCCCTGCGGATCGCTCGGATCCTCGTCATACAGCACTACCTTCTGTGCTACCGCCGCGGCGGGTGCATTTGCTGTATTGGGCGACGTCGTGCCCGACTGGCCGATACGATCGGCAATTTTCGGGCGAACCGCTGGCTGGGTCGCATCCTTCGATTTCTGCGCAGGCTGTGAACGGAATTGCGCCATCATCGTCCCGATGGTGTGGCGCTGCCAATAGACGGTGCCGGCAATGCCCGCCACCATCAGCAAAATCAGGGCGACCTTGATTAATCCAACATAAGACCGTGCTGGACGCGTGTAGGTATCGTCATCATCGTAAGCGGGACGCGATGACGGTGCGGCGCGAGGCGTGGCCGGTGGCGCCTCATCGGTAAGCGCAGGCTCGCTAACCGGCGCAGGCTCGGTCGAAATGTGCGGCTCGATGCGCGGGTGCTCAAGGGGCATCGCCTCATAAGTTGCGTGCGCGGCCCGTTTGGCCTCCGCCGACGCACTACCAAGGCCCTCCGCCTCGGCGACGGTCTCGCGGAAATCGCGCAAGCCACGATCGCGCAGCGAAGGCTCTTCAGGCTCCGGAGTGTCTGCGCGCATGCGCTTCGCCGTTTCGGCTTCAACCTTGCGGATCGCTTCTTCAAGCGCCAGCCGCTCGCGGGTGATGTCGGGTTCCTCAAGCGCCGGCTGGACGCCGCGCAACTGGCCGACGAGCGCCACGCGCGCGCGGTCATACAGGGCGCGCCGGTTCTCGCCTGTGTTCTTGTCCAGGCCGCTGACAGCCCGGGAAATTAGAGGGTAATAGTCAGCCATTGCGCCTTATTCGCTGGTGCATGACGGCGGTCGAATCGCTGCGTTTCCTTGGGAAAGTCATGCTTGACCCCGGTTCGTGTCTTTTTTCGGCAATCATAGCTCAAACGGATTTTTCATCAGGATAGTGTCCTCGCGTTCCGGGCTCGTCGACAGGAGCGCGACCGGGCAGCCGACCAGTTCCTCGATGCGCCGCACATATTTTATGGCCTGTGCCGGCAGCTGCGCCCAGGAACGCGCGCGCGCCGTCGGTTCCTTCCAGCCGTCGATCGTTTCATACACCGGCTCTGCCCGCGCCTGCGCCTGTTCGCCGGCGGGAAGATAGTCGATTTCACGGCCATCCAGCCGGTAGCGCACGCAAACCTTGATTTGGTCGAAGCCGTCGAGGATGTCGAGCTTTGTGAGCGCAAGGCCGTCAATTCCGCAGGTCAGCACAGCCTGCCGCACAAGCACGGCGTCGAACCAGCCGCATCGGCGGGCGCGCCCGGTCACGGTACCGAACTCGCGGCCCCGCTCACCGAGCGTTTTGCCGACCGCGTTGTCCATCTGGTCGGTGGGAAATGGACCAAGGCCGACGCGCGTCGTGTAGGCCTTGCATATGCCAAGCACATAGTCGATCGCATTCGGCCCAAGCCCGGAGCCGGTCGCCGCCTGTGCGGCGACCGTGTTCGACGATGTCACATAGGGATATGTGCCGTGATCGATATCGAGCAGGGCGCCCTGCGCACCCTCGAACAGGATGCGCTTGCCTTCGCGCCGCTTGCCATCGAGCAGCGACCAGACCGAGTCCATAAACGGCAAAACCTTCGGCGCGATTCCGGCCAGATGGCCATACACCGCTTCCGTCGCAATCTCCGGGAGGTCATGCCCGCGTCGCAGCGCATTGTGGTGTGCGAGCAACCGATCGATCTTGCCGCGCAACGCCGGAAGATCGGCGAGATCCATGAAGCGGATTGCACGGCGGCCCACTTTGTCCTCATAGGCAGGACCGATTCCTCGTTTAGTCGTCCCGATGCGGGTCGCGGCATCATCCGCCTCGCGCAGGGCCTCGAGCTCCCGATGCAGCGGCAGGATCAGGATCGCGTTTTCAGCGATGCGCAAACTTTCGGGTGTCACCACGATGCCTTGCTTCTTGAGTTGGGCAATCTCGTCGATCAGGGCCTGAGGATCGATCACAACGCCGTTGCCGATGACCGAAAGCTTGCCCTCTCGAACGACTCCGGACGGCAGCAACGAAAGTTTGTAAGTCGCGCCGTCGATGACCAAAGTGTGGCCGGCATTATGGCCACCCTGGAAACGGACAACGATATCGGCCTGTTCCGACAGCCAGTCGACGATCTTGCCTTTGCCTTCGTCGCCCCACTGGGATCCGACAACCACGACATTCGCCATCAGGACCCTTCCCTGCGTCAGCGCCCGGACACTTGAAGCCGGGTGCCACCGGCCAGGTCCACCTTCGGATAAAGGAAGCCTCTGTGGGAGGCAAGCCAAAGTCCGCGGCTGGCACGGTGCCCGCCGGACTCAACAACGGCTTGATCTTACGCCTGATTTTCAGAAATGAAGCAGCTTGGCCTGCTGCACCTGCGGCAGCGCGCGCACCTTGGCAAGCACTGCCTCCGGAAGGTCGCCGTCGATCTCGATCAGTGCCACCGCGTTGCCGCCCGGCGCGTCACGCCCGACATGGAACGTGGCGATGTTGATGCCGGCCTCGCCAAGGGTCGAGGAAAACTTCCCGATGAACCCAGGCTTATCGAGATTGGTAATGTAGATCATCGAAGGCCCGAACTCGGCATCCATCCGGATTCCCTTGATGTTGACGATGCGTGGGCGGCCGTCGGCAAAGACGGTGCCCGAGACGTGCCGCGTCTGCCGCTCGGTCGTCACAGTGACGGTAATAAGGCTCTCATAGTCCTCCGGCATTTCGCGCGTCACTTCTTCGACCACAATGCCGCGTTCCTTGGCCACCACCGGCGCGGACACAACATTGACGTCGCCGAGCATCGGCCGCAGCAGGCCGGCAAGCGCGGCTGACGTGAGCGCCTTGGTGTTCATTTGTGCGACCGCCCCTTCATACGCGAGTTGCACCTTGCTGATGCCGGTTTCGGTGAGCTGTCCCGCGAACGAGCCAAGTTTCTCGGCCAGCGCAATAAACGGCTTGAGCCTGGGTGCTTCTTCCGCGCTGATCGACGGGAAGTTGATGGCGTTGGTGATGGCGCCGCGCAGAAGATAGTCCGACATCTGCTCGGCGATTTGCAGGGCAACATTCTCCTGCGCTTCACTCGTCGACGCACCAAGATGCGGCGTGCATACGACGTTCGGCAGGTGAAAGAGCGGATTTTCCGTCGCGGGCTCGATGACAAAAACGTCGAACGCCGCACCGGCCACTTTCCCGTTCTTGAGCGCCTCGTAGAGTGCGCCTTCGTCCACGAGCCCACCGCGCGCGCAATTGATGATGCGCACGCCTTTCTTCATGTGTTTGATCGCACCAACATTGATGATGTTGCGCGTCTTGTCAGTCAGTGGCGTGTGCAGCGTGATGAAGTCCGCGCGCCTGAACAGCTCGTCGAGCTCGACTTTTTCTACGCCCAAGTCAGCGGCGCGTTCCTGCGACAAAAATGGGTCGAAGGCGATAACCTTCATCCTCAGGCCGATCGCACGGTCAGCGACGATCGAGCCGATATTGCCGCAGCCGACCACGCCCAGCGTCTTGCCGAAAATCTCGACGCCCAAGAATTTGTTCTTTTCCCATTTTCCGGCCCGCGTGGACGCATCCGCCTCCGGGATCTGCCGCGCCAGCGCCAGCATGAGCGATATGGCATGTTCGGCGGTGGTGATGGAATTGCCGAACGGAGTGTTCATGACGATGATGCCGCGCGCGGTTGCCGCCGGAATATCGACATTGTCGACGCCAATGCCGGCGCGGCCGATCACCTTGAGATTCCTGGCCTGCTCAAGGACCTTCGACGTCACCTTGGTCGCAGAACGGATGGCGAGCCCGTCATAGTTGCCGACCGCGGCGGCGAGCTTTTCCTTGTCCTTGCCGAGCGCCGGCTGAAAATCCACCTCGATGCCGCGATCCTTGAAAATCTGCACGGCCGCGGCCGACAGTGCGTCCGAAATGAGCACCTTTGGCATGACTGGCCTCACGCGGCTTTGGGTAGCGCGGACTTGGCCTCGGCAAAGGCCCACTCGAGCCAAGGCGTGAGCGCCTCGAGGTCGCGGCGTTCCACCGTCGCTCCGCACCAGATGCGCAATCCCGGCGGAGCGTCCCGGTAGTAGGCGACGTCGTAGGCGACGCCTTCTTTTTCGAGGAGGCCGGCCAGCGTCTTTGCAAAGGCGGCCTGATCATCAGCCGACAGTCGCGTGACCGCCGCATCAACGACTTTAAGGCAAACCGACGTGTTCGAGCGGAAGGCTGCATCTTTCGCAAGATGCTCGATCCAGGGCGTCGTCGCGACCCAATCGGACAGGACCTTTGCGTTGGCGTCGGATCGAGCGATGGTCGCCGACAGACCTCCGACCGATTTCGCCCACTGCAGGGTGTCCAGGTAGTCCTCGACGCACAGCATTGAGGGCGTGTTGATGGTCTCGCCGGCGAAGATCCCCTCGTTCAGCTTGCCGCTTTTGGTGAGCCGGAAGATTTTCGGTAAGGGCCAAGCCGGTTTGTACGTCTCCAGTCGCTCGACCGCGCGCGGTGACAAGATGAGCATACCGTGCGCGCCCTCTCCGCCGAGGGCCTTTTGCCAGGAGAAAGTTGCAACATCGAGTTTCGGCCAGTCGAGACGCTGCGCGAATGCAGCAGATGTCGCGTCACAAATCGTGAGACCTTTGCGGTCACCGGCAATCCAGTCACCGTTCGGCACGCGCACGCCAGAGGTCGTGCCGTTCCAGGTGAAGACAACGTCGGTTGCAAAATCGATTTTGCCAAGATCGGGCAGTTCGCCGTAAGGCGCCCTGACGACAGTGACGTCCTTTAGCTTGAGCTGCTTCTCGACGTCGGTGATCCAGCCTTCGCCGAACGATTCCCAGGCGAGCATCGTCACCGGCCTTGCGCCCAAGAGCGACCACAATGCTAACTCGACGGCGCCGGTGTCGGACGCAGGCACGATGCCGATGCGGTAGTCCGTCGGCACATCGAGCACCTCACGCGTGAGATCGATGGCGCGTTTGAGCTTTGCCTTGCCGATCTTGGAGCGGTGCGAACGCCCTAGAACCGCGTCGGTGAGATTTTGGAGGCTCCAGCCGGGGCGCTTGGCGCATGGGCCGGACGAGAAGTGCGGGGTTGCCGGCCGCACGCCGGGCTTGGTCGCCGTCATTTGTCTATCCTTCCAGATAGGCGCCCCTCGTTGGGGAGGGGTGTCCCACTGGCGGAGATAGGCGACTTACCTGCCGCGGTCAACTCATGTCGTTTTTGGCCGAGTTCGAGCCCCGAAACTGCGGGGGTTGGGCCCCTAGAAGCGCGCGCCCGCGCCGATTTTTCCGGTATTGATGTTGGAACGGCTTCCGTTCACCGGCGCGAACGCAACGTATTCCCACTCGGCGCGCAA
>DATBTA010000184.1:0-2536 GCA_036559505.1 Pseudolabrys sp.
ACGTCCAAAAATTCGGCTAGCTGCAAAGCGTTTCTGAGTTGAATGACCGAGTTGCCAAAGCGCGCCCATTTCGCGATGCGCAGCGCTTCGATTTTTAATCCCTGCCGCCACAGCAGCGGATAGGCGTGGCGCAGACAAGCGGCGCCGCTGCCTCCTCTGCTAGTTGCTACAGTCGTCTTCCCGGTGAAAAGATCGAGGTCCCAACCGTATCGGATGCAGAGCCTTCGCTCCATTAGTCGTGCGACCGGTCCAATCAGCAAAGGGCGCCGGTAGCCCCAGCGTATTGGACTTTGCACCAGCGAGCGCTCGATCCATTTTCGCAACCGCTTGCTCAGAGCGTGCGGTCGCAATCGAGCCAGGCGTGCTTCCAGGCGGTTTTTCAACGCCGTCAAAAGCCTTGCTCCCTTTCGCTTAGAAACGGCCTGCTTGGACGATGTCCTTTACCTGCGCGCCCTAAAACGTCCGGCTTGGGCGTTGCGCAAGCTTCTGGAGGCAGATCGTCGATATAGTCTCTTTGGAGTCTACGCAGCCGCGACCGTGGCGCGCAGTTCGCGAAATGAGATGCCCCGCCGCTGCTCTTCGCTCCAAAGGGCCATGCGCAGACATTTCAGGCTTTCCCACAGCGTGAAACGTCCGATGGCGGCTAGTTGCGGGTGATCCCGCAACACCAGCGGCAACCGGTAAAATGGGATGCGGCTGCTCAGATGGTGGACATGATGCACGCCGATATTGGCGGTGAACCAGCGCAGCACGCGCGGCAAGTCGTAATGCGAGCTTCCGTGCAGCGCCGCCTCGTGAAAGGTCCAGCCTTCATTGCGTTCCCAGAAGGTGTCTTCGAACTGGTGCTGGACGTAGAACAGCCAGACGCCGATCGCCGCTCCGAGAAACGTCATGGGGAGGTGCACCAGCAGGAACGGGCCGACGCCCACCAGCCAAATCAGCAGCACGACAAGGCCGGCGATCGCCACATTCGTCCCCATGGTGCTGGCCCAGGGCTGCCAGCCGCCGCGCATGAAACCCAGCGGCAGCCTTTGCCGCAGGACGAAGTTGTACACGGGACCGATGCCGAACATCACCAACGGATTACGGTACAGCCGGTATAGGATCCGCCGCCATCTGGGCAGCGCCAGATACTCCCGCACCGTCAGCATGTCGATGTCGCCAATGCCGCGCCGATCGAGATTGCCAGAACCGGCATGGTGGATGGCATGCGAGCGGCGCCAAAAATCATAGGGCGTCAAGGTCAACACGCTGATCACGCGGCCGACCCAGTCGTTCACGAGGCGCTGGCGGAAAAATGCGCCGTGGCCGCAATCGTGCTGAATCATAAAGAGGCGCACCAGAAAGCCGGCCGCCGGCACCGAAAGCAGCAAGCAAAGCCAGTAGCCGATATCGAGAGAGACCCACATCAGCAGCCATAGGAGCACGAGCGGCAGGACCGTGATGACGATCTCGATTGCGCTACGTGCGCCGTTGGGCTCGCGATAGCGGGCGAGGATGTCCGACCAGGCGCGCAAACTCGAAGTGTGGTCATCCATGGCTGTTACTTTTGGTGGGCAGGAGCGGGCTATCGTCACAATGCGCCGGACTATGGCGCTCTGTACAATATAGTACAAGCACGGTCGGCACGCACGTCATGAGCGGGGCGTGAAACAAGCGACAAGGGACAAATTTCACTGCCCCTTGCACATCGGCGTTGGCCGCGCCGGCGGCGCCGGATGATCCTTCTTATACTGGACGAGGATCGGCTCGAGGGTTTCTTTCGGCCAAAATTTCGGCGAGCGGATTTCTTTCAAGCAGGAAGCGTTCCAATATAATCCCGCGCGCGACGGCGACCGGCCGGCCTTCACCGCTTGCGCGACCGCGTCGATGTCGGCTGATTCAGGATAGATGTAAAGCGTCGTCGGCTTGTCCTTCACCAGCGGGATGATTTGCCCGGCGTCCGACGCCGACCAACTGGTGCAGCCGTTGCTGCGCCCGCCGGCGTAATTCACCAGCGTTCCATACGGAACGTAACCCTCCTCGTTCGCGTACGGGCTGTCCGGATTTTTGCGAAGACAGACTCCCCGCAACAACACGGCCGGATGCCCGCCGATGGCGCGCGGTCTCGCATTCGCGGTGTCGCCTTCGCCATCGAACTGCACGAATGAGCGGCTGAACGCCAAATATTTTCCCGCCGAGTCGCGGTAATAGCCTTTGAACGACGTGATCGTCTCATCCGTCACATAGGCTCCGCCGGTCGTCAGTTTGGAATCCATCGCATTGCTGAAATTCTTGGCGCAGCGTATGCCGTTGGCGAAATTCGCGATGCCTTGCAAATTGCGGCCGTTGCCGTGACCCGCCGCGACCGCGCGAAACGTCCGGTCGGCTTCGCAGATGACGTAAAACCGGCGCCCGAACCCGGCGGGGCGCGTCGCGTCCATGGCGAAGTAGCATGGATTGTTGACCGCCCCTTCGCTCAGTTTCTGCCGATAAAGCGCGCGCGCCCTCTGCAAGACCACTTGCGCGATTTGACCGTCGCCGTCGCCGACATGGG
>DATBTA010000185.1:0-5009 GCA_036559505.1 Pseudolabrys sp.
ATCCTTTTTCCTGTCCGCGATCATGTTCGCGAACCATCACTTTTTGTCGCACACGGGTTATTTCGACATGGCCGCGGTCACGAAGCCGCTGTTGCACATGTGGTCGCTTGCGGTCGAAGAGCAGTTCTACCTTTTGGCGCCGCTGACATTACTCGCCATGACCGCAACGACGGCGAAAATGAAACCGGAAAATCGTCGTAGGACCTGGGTCGCGGTTACTTTCGGACTGGGCATCGTGTCGTTCGCTGCATGCGTCATATTCACGTACCCGTCCATTAGACCAAACGTTTCATTTTACATTATGCCGACGCGTGGATGGGAGTTCATCCTCGGCGGGGCCGTGCCGGCGTTCGCCGCGGTCGTCCTCCGGCTCCCCGCTTCCTTCAATAGAACCCTGGCGATCGCCGGCGCCGCCGCCATTGTGCTCGCCGTTCTTTGTTTCGATGTCGACATGCTCTACCCGTTCTATTGGGCGGCGGTCCCTGTCATCGGGGCGACTTTGATCATCACCGGCGGGCTGGTCGAGCCTCGTAACGTTGTTGCGCGCGCGCTCGCAACGAAGCCGATGGTTTGGATCGGCCTTGTTTCCTATCCATGGTACCTGTGGCATTGGCCTCTCATATCATTCGTTCGCACAATGAACTTCGGCGAGCAGAGCTTCGCCGAAGAGATCGGCGCTGCAGCTCTGTCATTGGCGCTTGCGGTTCTCACCTATCGTTTTGTCGAATTGCCGGTGCGACGGCTGCGGAAAAATCGCAAATTCCGCCCTGCTGCCGTTGTAGCTCTGGGAACCGCGTCGTGCGTGTTGGTTGCCAGCTTGGGGTATCTATGGTCGCTGCGTATTACTCCTCTCATGCTTCCTCAACTGTCGGGCCTCGGGCCGCCCCAAATTTCCGGCAGCGACTATCCACCCGTTTCACATCGCGGCATTCTGATGGGGGATTCGCATGCGCTCGTCATCGAGCAGTCGTTCAAGGAATACGCCCGGCGGGCCGGTGCCAGCCTAACGTCGGTATTCGAAGTCGGATGCCCGCCGTTCAAAGCGGATGTCAAGGATGGACGCGGAAGGCCCGCAGCCCGGTGCGATTCATTTGATCCAAAGGCATTTCAGGGAGCAGAATTTGCGATCATTACAGTACGGTGGAATTTTTACCTCGGATTGCCCCAGTCGGATCCGTTCCACCGTTCGTTCCTTCTGATCGATGGTCAGGCCAAGAAAGACCCTTATGAAATATTGGCCGTGGGCCTTGCCGCGACACTCTCGGATGCGAAACGCGCGGGCGTCCGGCGCGTCCTGGTCATTGCTCCTCTGCCTGAATTCCCTTGGTACTCACCGGCCTGTGTGGTGAAGGCAATTCGTGTCGGATCCGATACGTGTTCAATCCTTCGAGCAAAAGTCGATGCAAGGCGAGAACGCACAATGGCGGTCCTTCGTCAGGCGGTCGCGCCTTTCGAAAACGTCAGACTCATCGATCCAATCAATCTCTTCTGTACGGAAACGGAATGCCGTCCGAACAAGGGTACCGAGCTTTTTTTCTTTGACACGAGCCATCTAAGCTCGGCAGGAGCCGAGCGCCTCTACCAAGGATACGAGCGCGATTTTTTATGGGCGCTCACTGGCGATGGTGTCGGGAATAAGGTCTCCAAGGACTCCTCCCGCTGACGGGAGAAACCTACTCTTTATCCCGGAAAAACATTGCGGCGTCGGCGCTGAACGCTTTCCGTGACTCCGGATCCAGATAGAGCATGTGCCCACCGCGGTAGAGCTTGAGCTGCACGCGGCCAGGTGGATCGAAGTCCGGCAGCCGATTGAGCACGTAGCGCGTCATGGCGTAAGGGGTAATCATGTCGGAATAGCCGTGCGCAATCAGAAGCCGGAACGACGGGCCGTAAGCCAGCAAGGTCCGCAAATCGTCCTCAACGCCCGTCTGCAATCGGCCACCTCCTCCCCAATCCCAATGGATGTCGCGCGCGAGCAGGGTGTAGGTCATCTCTGTTTTGAATCCGAGCTCGTTACGGGCGTAGGAGGCCATGGCGCCGCCGTAAGCACGCGTCACGACGTCGAGAATTGGGTCAGGCGACCGCGATGAACGTGCCTCTGGGTATGGATCGTCAATGGCAAAGGCCGCATCGTACCGGCTTACGATTTTGCCTTCGCGCCCGCGCAGGTTTTTCACGTAGGCGCTGGCAACATAACCTCGCTCCTGCGTGACGACATCCAGTGGAAGCCCGGTGATCTGTGCGACACGGTCGTAGAATGACTTCGCCGCTTCACCTTTGGGCGGGGGCCCAGCAAGTGTGACAAGATAGTCGGTCATCGCAAATTTTTCGGCTGCGGCGAGCGCATCGGACGTGAATGCCTGCTTATGCTCGAGTTCTGCCGCCGCCAGCGACGGCAGCTGCAAGGCGGCATGCAAGGGGTTGCTGTCGCTACCGAACGTCAAAGAGCCGTTCAGCAAAGGCGAGAGCATCACGATGCCGTTGATGATGATGCCCTGTTCGCTCTGTAAAGCGCGCGCAGTCTTGGCGGCACGGAATCCGCCATAGCTTTCGCCAAACAGATATTTCGGCGAGCCGGCGCGATTGTTATTGGCGACGTAGAGCGAAATTGCCTTGGCCATTGCGCTGGCATCGCTCGTTACGGTCCAGAAATTCTTGGCGACTTCGGGCTTGATTGCCCGGCTCCAGCCGGTGCCGATCGGGTCAATGAGGACCAGATCGGTGAAGGCGAGCCAGGTATCGGGATTGTCGCGCAGGGCCGCGCGCGTGGCGTCATGCTGGTCGCGTCCGAAATCGAGAATGCGCGGGCCGACGAGGCCAAGGTGCAGAAAGGCGGATGCCGCGCCCGGTCCGCCGTTGAAAACGAATGTCAGCGGACGGTTTGCGGAGCCGCCCTTTGCAACGTAGGCGGTGTAGAATACCGAAGCGCTTTGCTCACCCGATTGATCATAGAACGCCAGCGTGCCGGCGGTCGCCGTGTAGGCAAGCTTCCCGCGGGACGTGTCGATCGAATGCTCGGTGACGGCGTCGGCCGGCAGCAACCGCAGCACGCCTTTCGCGGTCTCCTGCCGTTCGGCGGCAGTCTGTTCGCCGGCCGGCTGCGGCCGGCTCTTGGTGGCGTCGTCTGCGTTTGCGGATTGAAACGTGCCGGCAAGGACAATCGCCAGCACGAGGCGGTGGAGGAAGGAAAGGGACATCGGCGCGCAACTCCTGTGATGCCCCCAACTTTCGGTGTGATGGCCGCCTAACGCCTGCCGCGGAAGTTCGGACGGCGCTGCTGCGGGGCGGCGGCCGGCGCGTCGCCTTTATGACGGAAACTGATGCGCCCGCGTTGCAAATCGTAGGGCGACATTTCAACGATCACCCGGTCGCCGACACCTGTGCGGATGCGGAACTTCCGCATCTTGCCGGCCGTGTAGGCCAACACCTCGTGCTCATTGTCGAGCTTCACCCGGAAGTTGCCGTCCGGGAGGACCTCGGTGACGGTACCGTCAAACTCCAGCAGCTCTTCTTTCGCCATCCAGTCGACTCCAATTGCCTCACCGTGGCCGGTGGCCGGCGCTGCGGCGCGGCTCATGCGGGCGTTTCAGGAATGTAACATTTCCGATGCCGCTTGGCTCCCCTGCCGTAGCGTCCTGCCGGTGCGCGGGGTGACCGTTCTGGCTCGGACGGTCTTGGCGGCCATTGCCACCGTTATGGGGCCGGTGGCCATTGTTGTCGGGACGGCCATGATCGCCGTGGTGACCGCGCTGTTGCTTGCCGCGATGCGGTCGGCCGCCATGGCGGGCCTGTGCCGGTTGTGAAGCCGCGTGGCCCGCCGGCTTGCCTGTGCGCCGGTCGGTTGCCGGGATGGTCATGCGTATCAGCCGCTCAATGTCGCGCAGGTAGGCCCGCTCCTCATGGTCGCAGAACGAGATCGCCACGCCTTCGGCGCCGGCGCGCGCGGTGCGGCCGATGCGATGGACATAACTTTCGGGGATGTTCGGAAGATCGTAATTGACCACGTGGCTGACGCCGTCGACGTCAATGCCGCGGGCGGCGATGTCGGTGGCAATCAGCGTGCGCAGCCGGCCGTTGCGGAACGCCGCGAGAACGCGCTCGCGCTGGTTCTGCGACTTGTTGCCATGGATCGCTTCGGCGGCGTGACCGGCTTTTTGCAATCCGCGTACAACCTTGTCGGCGCCATGCTTGGTACGGGTGAACACCAGAACGCGGTCGGTCTTTTCGGTTTTGAGCACCTCGATCAGTAGCGACGCCTTTGATGCCTTTTCGGTGAGGATGACGCGCTGCTCGACCCGATCGACGGTCGTGGCTTGCGGCGTCACGGCCACGCGGGCAGGTTCGCGCAGCATCGCGTCGGCGAGTCTGGTGATTTCCTGCGGCATGGTCGCCGAGAAGAACAACGTCTGCCGTTGCTTCGGCAGCATGGCGACGATCTTCTTGATGTCGTGAATGAAGCCCATGTCGAGCATGCGATCGGCTTCATCAAGCACCAGCACCTCGATCTGGTCGAGGCGCAGCGCGCGCTGGTGAACCAGATCGAGCAGGCGGCCAGGCGTTGCGACCAGCACTTCGGCGCCGCGCGCGAGCGCGCGCACCTGTCCGTTGATCGGCACGCCACCGATCGCGAGCGCGATCTCGAGCGGTCGGATGTGACGGCCATAGGCGCGGAAACTGTCGGCGATCTGGCCGGACAATTCGCGTGTCGGCGAAAGCACCAGCACGCGGCAGGATTTCTGCGCGGGACGCTGACGCTTGTTGAAGAGATGATTCAGGATCGGCAGCGCGAAAGCCGCGGTCTTGCCGGTGCCGGTCTGCGCGATGCCGATGACATCGCGGCTCTGGCACGCAAGGGGGATGGTCTGGGTCTGGATCGGGGTTGGAGTGACGTATTTCTCTTGCGCGAGTGCGCGAAGGATCGGCTCAGCGAGGCCGAACTCGTTAAATGAAGTCAATGAGTCTCTTTCTTATATGGCGAACCGGCCGTGCTGCGGTTGCAGCCGGCGGAA
>DATBTA010000186.1:0-6197 GCA_036559505.1 Pseudolabrys sp.
CGTCCCGCCATGTTTTCAACGTGAAACTAGGCCCCGCAGAGGGCAAAAACAAGGACTTCGCGTGCAGTCAAAGCGTCGCGCAATCCCTTGAAATCGCGCCGTTTACCTTAAATCGCGCGCGGTCACTTTTCAGAACGCGAGGCGGGCGGCGCCAGGCCTAGATCGAGATCGCCCGGATCCAGCGGCTCCTCGTCGTCGCGCAGTGTCGAGTCGTCAGAGGGAAGCGGCACGCCGAAACCGGGAGGCAAATTGCCCTCCAGCAGGCCCGCGCCCTTGAGTTCGTCGAGACCCGGCAAGTCGCCGACTTCCTCGAGCCCGAAATGCGAGAGGAACGCTTCCGTCGTGCCGTATGTGATCGGTCGCCCAGGCGCCTTGCGCCGGCCGCGCGGACGAATCCACCCGGTTTTGAGAAGGACGTCGAGCGTGCCCGCCGCCGCGACCACGCCGCGAATTTCCTCGATCTCGGCGCGCGTGACTGGCTGGTGATAGGCAACGATCGCAAGCGTTTCGATCGCTGCGCGTGAAAGCTTGCGGGTCTCCACGATTTGCTTCGTCAGCAACCACGACAGATCGATGGCCGTGCGGAATGTCCACTTCTTCCCGACGCGAACCAGATTGACCCCGCGCGTGGCGTACTCATCCTTGAGCTGCGCAAGCGCCGCTTTGACGTTCACGCCGTTTGGAAGGCGGCGGGCCAGCATTGCTTCGTCCAGCGGTTGGCCAGCGGCAAACAGCAGGGCTTCCAGCAGCCGCAATTCCTCCGGTCGCGTTGACTCGATTGGCGTAGCTTGCGGTGCCGGCTCATTGCTTTGCACCACCACGAGCTTCTTGGCCACGCTCGGCATGGACTCTTTCCCCTTATGAGTTTTCTTGCGCGTCATGCGTCGCAGCTATCGCAATCGCGCCGACGCGCTTGCGCATGTAGATCGGCGCGAATGACTCCTTCTGGTGAATTTCCGCTAGGCCCTCCCGTACAAGCTCAAGCGCGGAGGCAAATGAAGACGCAAACACCGACGCCGCAAGCGCCGACTCCACCACATAACTGATCAGGAACTGATCGATGCGCGACCAATCCGCCGACTGTCCGATCAGACGCTCGAGAGCGGCGCGTGCCTCGGCGAGCGACCAAACGGCGCGCTGCTTGAAGCGGACACGGGACAGCGCACTGCGCGAACGTTGCGTGGCATAGGCCGAAAGCAGGTCGTAGAGCGTCGCCGACCATTCCGGCTGTTTTATTTCCTCTATCGGCTCCGGCAGGCCGCGCGAAAAAACATCCCGATTGAGTTGCGGCCGCTCCATCATACGGGTCGCGACGTCGCGGATCGCTTCCAGCCTGCGCAGCCTGTTGGCCAACGCCAGCGCCATGTCTTCCGCGCTTGGCCCATCGCCTGTTTCGGTTTCCGGCAAAAGCAGGCGCGATTTGAGGTAAGCGAGCCATGCCGCCATCACCAGGTAATCGGCGGCGAGTTCGAGGCGCAACTGACGCGCAGCCTCGATGAACGACAAGTACTGATCCGCGAGTGCGAGGATCGAAATTTTCGCGAGATCCACTTTCTGCTGGCGTGCAAGCATCAACAACAGATCGAGTGGGCCTTCGAAGCCCTCCACGTCAACAATCATGGCTGGCTCGGTGGTGCCGCGGTCGGCACTGAGCGTCGTGTCGAAGTCCTCGCTGCTCATGACCCGGTCTTCAGTTGAAATTCCGTCCGCTCGTCGGTGATCACCTGCGCGAACAATCTGCGCGCAGCTTCGATATCGAATTCTTCCGGCGCCTTGCGCGCCGCAAGTGCCGCGTCGGCCCGTCTTACAGATTCGCCCGTAAGCTCAGGCGTTTCGTTTGCGACGGCAACCATTTCTCCGAGATTGCCGTTGCAATGAAGCACGACATCGCATCCGGCCGCCAGCGCAGCGCGGCTGCGCTCTGCAATGCTGCCGGACAGTGCATTCATCGATATGTCGTCGCTCATCAACAGGCCCTGGAATCCGATAAACCCGCGAATCACTTGCCTCACCATTGTGACCGAAGTGGTGGCCGGTGCGACGGGGTCGATTGCGCTAAACACAACATGTGCCGTCATTCCAAGTGGCAAGCCTGCCAGCGGCTTGAACGCTGCAAAATCGGCGGCCTCGAGGGTCGCGCGGTCGGTATCCACGACGGGCAGCTTGTGATGGCTGTCTGTGGTGGCACGGCCGTGGCCGGGCAAATGCTTCACCACCGGCAACACACCCCCCGCTTCCAGGCCCTCGGCAATTGCCTTGGCAATTTTCGCGACCTTGCCAGGTTCGCTCCCATAGGCGCGATCGCCGATGACGGGGTCACCACTGGCAACCGGAACATCCGCGATCGGAAGACAATCGACGTCGATGCCCAGCGGTCTTAAATCCGCAGCGATCAGATGACCGGCCAGCCGGGCCGCCGCCAGGCCCGCCGCCGGCTCCTTGTCATAGAGTTCCCCATAACGTGCGCCGGGCGGATAAGCCGGCCAGTGCGGTGGCCCCAAGCGCTGAACCCGGCCACCTTCTTGATCGACGAGCACGGGCGCTTCGCTGCCCGCAATATCCCGAAATGACTGAATAAGCTCCGTCACTTGATCGGGCGTACTTACGTTCCTCTTGAAGATGATGAGACCCCACGGCCGCGCTTCGCGCAAAAAGGCTCGCTCATTGGGGGATAAGGTAAGTCCCTCCAATCCTGTGATAAATGCGCGCGCCGCCATCGCCGCGGATTAGCCCGCGCACGTCGCAGGGGTCAAGTTTTGGCCTGTTAATTCCTCTGGACGAGGCACTGTCCGCCGGCTGCCTTGAGGCTCGAGCACAACTGATTTGCCTCGCCGGCATTGGCAAAGGGTCCAACCATGGCGCGGTAGTAGGTGCCCTTGGCGCCCAAGTCGGCCTTGTGGATAGAGGGCTGCCGACCGCCAAGCTGGTCCGGGAACTTGGCCTGAAGGCTGCGGAACGCCGCCTGAGCCTCACCCTCGCTGCGCTGCGAGGAAACCTGGACATAGCTGCCCGCCCCGCCCGTCGATGCCGCCGCGGAAGCCTGTGGCGCTACCGAGGCTGTCCTGGCCGGAGCTGCGGGAGCCGGCGCCGGGGCTGCCCGCGAGGGCGCGGCATTCGGATTGAGCGACAAGGGCGCGCTGCCCGATACAGCCGTCGCCTGACGTGGCGGTGGAGCAGACCGCGTTGGCGCGGCCGGCGCACTCTCTTCCGCATCTGCCGTCGTGTCCGGCGCGGGACGTGGCGGAGCGGCGGCGACGCGCGGTGCCGGAGCGGGCTTCGCAGGCGCCGCTGCGGCTGACATCGATGAGGGTGCCGCGTCGGCCACAGGCTGGTCCGGATGAATTGCGATGGTGCGAACCTTTTTCGGCTCGCTGCCGACCACACCGCTGCCGAGGGCTATCTGCGGCCCGGACTGCGGCAGCGTCGCCGCCATCGGTCGGTCGAGCGGCTGCTCTTCACGTGACACCAGCTTTTCGCTCTGCCCGCGTTCGTTGACGCGATCGGTGATCAATTTGTTGGATTGCGTATCCTTGCCGGTCGTTGCCGGAACAATCTTACTGGGTGCCGTATCGGCCTTGATCACCGGCGGCGGCTTGGTCGAGCCGGAGGAGCCAACAAACGCGCGATAGCCGAATGCGCCTGCAGTGCCAATCACCGCCAAAGCGGCGACACCGGCGATCGCCATAACGACCATCCTGCGGCGCGAAGGCGGAGCGTCCTCGTAATATTCGTCCTCGACGGGGGCTTCGTCGTAAAAATCCTGCTGATGCTCGGATTGGCCAAGAGGAAACCGGTGCGATCCTTGCTCCGCTTCATAGTGGTCAGTTCCGCCGGCAAGCGGTTGAGCCTCGTAGGGCTGTCGCTCGTAATTCTGACTGCCGTAGTCCTGGGGGATGAACGGGCTCGCGGGAGCCGACGGGGACGCGGGATAGCCGTCACCTGCGTATCGCGGCGCCGGCTCCGGCGCGCGCGCATCGCCGCTATATTGCGCTGTGTAGGAAGTTCCAAGCGGCTGGTTCCAATCGGCGCGCGCAACCGATTGCGATGGAGGCGAACGGCGCGCGGTATCGCGACCGAACTCCCCGAACGGGTCGGTCTGTCCAATCAGGCGTGCCAGTTCAGCGAGCGGATCGCTGCCGGGCGTCTTTCCTGAACCGCGTGAGGGCGGCGGTTCACTCGCACGATACGGTCGTTGGCTTTGGTCGTCCGCCATTCGTTCCCCGATTATTCAACTCGCCCTTGCGTCGGTCTTATACGATCCACGCGGGCGCGGACCAATGGGCGAGATCTATCGCATCTCATCCGGCGCGCTAACCCCGAGCAATGCGAGACCCGAGGCTAAAATTGTGATGGTCCCCTCCACCAGCGCGAGCCGGGCTGCCGTCGTTTCTCGATCATTCTGAATAATGAAGCGTAAATTAGGCAAGTCATTTCCTTTCGTCCAATGCGCATGAAATTCACTTGCTAATTCATACAGATAGAACGCAATTCGATGCGGCTCATGAGCGGCCGCGGCAGCCTCGACCAGACGTGGAAAAAGAGCAATCCGGCGCAACAGTGAAACTTCGCCGGTATCGGTCAGCTTCTCGAGCGGCGCTTTGCGGAGATATGCGGCACGCGCTGACGGATCCGTCGGCAGATCGGGCATTTCTCCCCGCGCATTGCGGAACACAGATTGCCCGCGCGCGTGCCCATACTGAACGTAGAAGACGGGGTTCTCGCGCGAGTGCTCGATGACCTTTGCGAGGTCAAAATCGAGGACCGCATCGTTCTTTCGGTAAAGCATGTCGAACCGAACGGCGTCACGCCCGACCTCGTCGGCCACTTCACGCAAGGTGACGAATTCACCAGCGCGCTTTGACATTTTCACTGGCTCGCCGGCGCGTAGCAGCCGAACCAGTTGCACGAGCTTGACGTCGAGATCAGCCTTCGCACCGCTCAGCGCCTTGACGGCTGCCTGCATGCGTTTCACGTAGCCCCCGTGATCGGCACCCCACACATCGATCAGGTCACGGAAGCCACGATCCAGCTTCGACTTGTGATAGGCGATATCGGTCGCAAAATAAGTATAGCTGCCGTCCGATTTCTTTAGCGGCCTGTCGACATCATCGCCAAAGGCCGTCGAGCGGAACAAAGTTTGCTCCCGGTCTTCCCAGTCCTCGACGGCGCCGCTTTTCGGCGGCGGCAGACGCCCTTCGTAGACGTGGCCTTTTCCCTTCAGCCAGTTGATGGTTTCGGCGACGTGGTCGGCGCCCTTCTCTATCAATGACCTTTCGGAGAAGAATTCATCCTGAACTATCCCGAGCGCCTGCAGATCATTGCGGATTTCGGCCATCATCATATCGATAGCGCGCTTGCGCACGATCGGCAGCCATTCCGCCTCCGGCTTATCCTTCAGCGATGGCCCGTGCGTTTGCGCGAGATCCTTCCCCACCGACTTGAGATATTCGCCGGGATAGAGGCCTTCCGGGATGATGATGTTTTCCCCGAGCGCCTCGCGGTAGCGCAGGTATGCCGAGCGCGCGAGTACGTCGACCTGCGCGCCTGCATCGTTGATGTAGTACTCGCGTGTGACCTTGTAGCCGGTAAAGGCAAGCAGGTTTGCCAGCGCGTCTCCGAACACCGCGCCGCGGCCGTGACCCACATGCATGGGTCCCGTGGGATTGGCCGACACGTATTCGACATTGACCTTTTGGCTTTTACCCATGTCGCTGCGGCCGTAGTCCCGCCCTGCTTCGAGCACGAGGCGTAGTTCCTCGTTCCAGACATCCGGCTTGAGCGTGAGATTGATGAATCCTGGCCCAGCAATGTCCACAGAGGCCACCTTCCCGTCGCTGCGCAGCTTGGCGGCAATGCTTTCGGCAAGCTCGCGCGGCTTCTTGCCGGCATCCTTCGCAAGAGCCATCGCGGCGTTGGTGGCCATATCGCCATGTGTCGGGTCGCGCGGCGGCTCAACAACAATCCGGGAAACGTCCGCGCCGGAGCCGAGCACGGCGGCGGTCGCTGCCTGCACGGAGGCAAGCATTGTCGCGAACAAATGCTGCGGTTTGGCGTCGCTCGACATGAGGGCTGCGGCTAACGCAATTCCTATGGCAAGTCAAAATCAACACGAGGGGCAGCGGAACGCTTATCTGATGGTTGCCCCGCTATCGACCGAAATGACCTGCCCGGTCGTGATCGCCGACTCATCAGAGGCG
>DATBTA010000187.1:0-5820 GCA_036559505.1 Pseudolabrys sp.
TCGGCCTGATCGCGACCTGGCGCATCGGCCGGCGGCTTGGCGGACCGGTCACCGGGTTGGTTGCGCTCCTGCTGCTTGCGACGTGCCCGCTTTACTACGGTCATATGTTCATGAATGCGAAGGACGCCCCCTTCGCAGCCGCCATGACCGTTTTGCTGCTCGCCGTCGTGCGCGCGTTTGATGAGTATCCAAGGCCACGCGTGGCAACAATTGGGCTGCTCGCGATCGGTCTTGGGCTTGCATTCGGCTCGCGCATCCTTGCCGGAATTGCTGCGCCCTGCGCCGTGGCGGGGTTGGTCGTCATCCTTGTCGGCGAAGGCCACGCGCTTGGGATCAAACAAGCTTCGGCACGACTCGGCACGTTCGTCTTTCGATCAGTTCCGGCTCTCGCGATCGGCTACCTGATCATGGGATTGCTGTGGCCGTGGTCGATGCTGGCGCCACTCAATCCGATCCGCGCCGCCGAATACTTCGACACTTTTTTCGAAAAGCCCTGGCGGGAGATGTATGCCGGGAAATTGTTCGCCGTAACTCAAATGCCGGCCAGCTACCTGCCGCATCTCTTTGTGCTCAAGCTACCGGAAATAATGCTGGCGCTCGGGCTCGCTGGGACGGTTGGCGCTGTCATTGCCCTTGGCTCGCGCAAGCTGCCGCTGACCCGCCGCGCAAATCTTCTTCTCGTCACAGCCTCCGCTTTTCTGCCAGTTATCATTGCGATGCTGACACATCCTGCGCTCTACAACGGTTTGCGGCATTTCGTATTCGTGGTGCCGCCCTTCGCGGTGCTTAGCGGCCTCGCCGGCGCCTGGGTGCTCTGTCGGGCAAAGGCCTTCGGAACTTGGGCAGTGGCCGCAGTCTCGGCCGTTTTGATCGGCGGGTTAGCCTTGCCAGTCAGCGATATGGTGCGGCTGCACCCCTATCAGTACACCGCATTCAACTGGGCGTCGGGCGGCGTCCGGATGGCGCACCACAACTACATGCTCGACTACTGGGGACTCGCCTTCAAACAAGCCAGCGAGGCTTTGAAGGTCAAACTCAACGAAATGGGACTCAAACCGCCTGCGGGCCGGCGCTGGACCGTGGAGATCTGTGGCCCGCAAAGGCCCGCCGAAGTGGCGCTCGGACCGGATTTTGAAACGACATGGGATCGCAAACGCGCGGACTTTGCCATGATGCTCGGCACGTATTATTGCCGTGACCTGAGCGCGCCGGTACTCGTTGAAATCGAACGCGAAGGCATCGACTACGCCCGCGTCTATGACATCCGCGGCCGTCCGGTCCCGAATCTTTTGACCGAACCGCCGCCCTGACCCTATCGCTTCTCTTCGTTCAGCACGTCGGCTGCGATGCGATGCGCCTCATTGGCGGCGGGAATCCCGCAATACATCGTCAGCAGCAAGAGCACGTCCTGAATTTGCTCGGTAGAGCAGCCGTTCTTCAGTGCGCCCTTGAGGTGCACACGTAGCTCATTGTTGTGCCCGGCGGCCCCCATCATCGCGACCATGACAAGGGACTTCACTGCCGGCGACAAGGACGGACGCTGCCACACGTCGCCATAGGCGTAAGCGTTGATGATATGTTGCAATGGCTTTCCGAAATCGCCGAATGCACCCATTCGCTTGTCGACAGCCTCACGGCCGAACATGTCGACGCGTAATTTGAGCCCACGCTCATTCTGTTCCTGGACATCCATGGTTCATTTTCTCCCGTGAAAATCGCGGCGCATTGCCGTTTGCGTACCGGCTTGTCTACTATGTGCCATCCATGCCTCCCCTTCACGCAATTTCGCCAACCCTTTCATGATCAATGCAGCGGTCATCGGCCTTGGCCGGTGGGGAAAAAACATCGTTGAGGCGGTCCAGGGCAAAAGCAAGCGCCTGCGGTTTATCCGCGGCGTCAGCAAGGAGCCCGAGCTGGTCCGCGATTTCGCGGCCGCCAAAGGGTTCGAACTATCGACCGAGTTCGAGGAAGCGGTAGCCGACCCCCGCGTGCAGGCAGTCTTTCTCGCAACTCCGCATTCCCTTCATGTGGGACAGATCTCCGCGGTCGCTGCGGCGGGCAAGCCGGTCTGGTGCGAGAAGCCTCTTGCGCTCACGCGTGCTGAAGCTGAACGCGCCATCGAGACCACGAAAAAGGCCGGAGTGCCATTTGCGCTTGGCAACAACAAGCGCTGCTTTCCTTGCATGCGCGAGATGAAGCGGATCGTCGCCAATGGGAGCCTGGGCGAGATCTTGCATATCGAGGGTAATTTCAGCAATGAGCATTCGACCCGCGTCAAAGGTGGCTGGCGCGACGACCCGCGCGAGTCGCCGGGCGGCGGCATGACCGGCGCCGGATTGCACGTGCTCGATGCATTCGTGAACCTCGTCGGTCCCGTCGCAAAGGTTGACGCGCGCGTTTACGCACAGAAACCGCCGCCCGATCCGCGTGATGTCGCGGCAGCGATGATGGAATTCGAAAACGGCGCGACCGGCCTGCTTGCCACCGTGCGCGCGGCGCCGATGTTCTGGCGCATCCACGTCTTCGGCACCAAAGGCTCCGCGGAAGCGCGCGAGGAGACGTCGCTTGCGGTCGCGATGATCGGTGGCCAGCCCGAAACGAAAACCTTCCCGCCCGCGGATTCTCTTGGCGTTCTACTTGAGGCTTTCGGCGAAACGATCGAAACGGGGAAGCCCTTCCTTGTGTCAACGGCCGATATGCTCGACGTCGTCAGCGCTTTCGAGGCAACAATTCGCTCAATTACCGAGGGCAAACCCGTCGCGGTCGCGCGCCGCTAATTTTTACCCCGTCGGCGCACCTCCCGAATGACCGCGCTGTTGTCGAGATCGGCCTCACCGGCGCGCACGCAGGCTTCGAGCACCGCGGCGTGCACTTCGAGCATCGACAGTTTCTGACCGGCGGTAGCCGCCTGGTCGAGCATCAGGCGCACGTCCTTCAGCGTTTGCCTGACACGGCCCTCCGGCGAGAAATCACCCTGCACCATCTTCGGCCCTTTGGTTTCCATTACCTGAGAATACGAAGCTGAGCCGCGCGCGACCTCCAAGAACGCGGCCGGATCAAGCCCGAGGTGCTCGGCGAAAACGAGGCCTTCCGCAAGCGCCAGGCGATTGAGGCCGAGGATCAAATTGACGGCAAGCTTGGCGCGGCCGCCATCACCGACATCACCGATGTGAAACCGGCGTGCGAAAAGTGTATCAAGAACGTCCTTCACCTCGTCAGCGATTGCTACATCGCCGCCGATAAGAGCGACACCGTCACCCCGGCGCACTTGATCGCTGGTGCCGGAAACCGGCACATCGAGATAGCGGATGCCGCGTGGAATAACCCGTCTTGCGAGCGCCGCCACCTGATCAGGATCGCAAGTACTCATGCACAGGACGATCTTGCCCGAGCCGTCACCGAGCACCGGCAACAGATGGTTTTCGACCACATCCTCGACCTGTTCGGTGCTGAACACCGCAATTATGATGCAACGTGCAGGTCTTGCCAGTTCGCCAATCGATTGAACCGACCGGCCGCCGATCTCGGCCAGCCGCGCGCGGCGAGCGGGATCGATATCAAAACCGGCCACCGGAAAATCTGCATTAATAAGACGGCTAGCGTAGACCTCGCCCATCAGGCCGAGACCGACGATGGCAACAGGAGCGCTCATCGCGAAACGCCAACCGGCCTATGCATGCGCATAGTCCCAGTACAGTTCGCGCGCCTTGCGATAGAGCGGTCCAGGCTGCAACGAGCGTTCGTCGATGCGGTTGACCGGCATGACCTTCGAGTAGTTGCCTGACGAGAAAATCTCATCCGCGTTCTGCACGTCGCGGTAGCTCAATACTGTTTCGATCAGGTCCACGCCGGCATCGCGCAAAAGCTTGATGACACGCTGGCGCGTGATGCCATTGAGAAACGTGCCGTTCGGCGCCGGGGTGAACACGACACCGTCTTTTCCGATAAAAATATTGGCGGTGGCAAGCTCTGCCACGTTTCCCAGCAGATCGAGCACCACGCAGTTGCCGAAGCCGCGCGCGTTTGCCTCGAGAAGCGCGCGCGCATTGTTGGGATAGAGGCAGCCGGCCTTGGCGTTGACCGGCATGCACTCGAGACTCGGTTTGCGATAAGGCGACAACGTTATGGAAAAGCCTTCGGGCTTCCGCATGGGAGCCTCGTAAAGGCTCAAACACCATTTCGTGGATTCCGGATCAGGCGCCACCAGCAATGTGCCGCTGCGCTCGGCCCAGTACATCGGACGAATGTAAAGAGCCGCATCCTTGTCAAAGCGTTTCGTACCCTCGCGGGTCAGCTCGAGCCATTGCTCGGTAGAGACGACCGGCTTGAGATGCATGGTTTCGGCGGAGGCATTCACCCGCGCGCAATGCAAGTCGAGATCGGGCGACACGCCTTCGAAGGTGCGGGCGCCATCAAACACCGAAGAGCAGAGCCAGGCGGCGTGATCACGCACGCCCATGATCGGGACATTTCCTTCACGCCATTCGCCTTCGTAGAAGGTCCAAGTCTTCGACCAATTTTGTGCCGGCATGGGCCATCTCCATTACGAGCCATGCGCGGGCTTGACCCGGGCCTCCATGGCGCGCTTCCTCTGCGGGAAGGTTCATGGATTGCCGGATCCCGGCAATGACGAACGAACGGCGCAATCTTACGATACCGCCGCCGCAAAAGACTATGGGATCCTCATTTGGAGGAATTGATGTCGATTTTCGTTTTTGACGCCTACGGGACACTGTTCGACGTCCACTCGGCGATAGCGCGCCATCGGCAGGAAATGGGGCCCGACGCCGACCGGATCTCGACCATATGGCGAGCCAAACAGCTCGAATACAGCTGGACGCTCACGCTGGCCGGACACTACACGGACTTCTGGATATTGACTGAACGTGCACTCGATCACGCGCTGGCGCTCGTCCCCGGCGCGAACCAGGCGCTAAGGCCTAAGCTGCTGAACGCTTACTTTAGGCTCGATGCATTTCCCGACGCGCCCATGACACTCAAATCGCTGAAGGCAAAGGGCTGCAGAACCGGCATTCTGTCGAATGGATCGCCGGCCATGCTCAAGGGCGCCGTGGATGCGGCCGGCATCGGCAGCGACCTCGATGCGCTATTGTCTGTTGATGCGTTGAAAATGTTCAAGCCGCGGCGGGAGGTCTATTCTCTGGTCACGCGACACTTTGGATGCAAGCCGGGCGACGTCACCTTCGTTTCTTCAAACCGCTGGGATGTGATGGCGGGCGTCTCTGTCGGCTTCCGCAGCATGTGGATCAACCGCGCGAAATTGCCCGACGAATATCCTGACTTTGCGCCGGCTCGAGTCCTGACCGATCTGAATGCATTGACGGAATTCGCCTAGCACGTTGGTCGCAACGGACCCGACTGGCGCGACCGCGCATCACGGCCTATATGCCGCTTGCACACCCCCGAACGATTCCCCTCCATGCAGCCGATCATTTCCGTCAAAGGCCTGTCGAAAAGCTATGCATCCGGATTCAGGGCGCTCAGCGGCATCGATCTCGACATCCGTCGCGGCGAAATATTTGCGCTGCTGGGACCGAACGGAGCCGGCAAGACTACGCTGATTGGCATTATTTGCGGAATACTGGTGCCCACGCAGGGCAAGGTCACGGTCGACGGCCATGACATCATCAAGGACTATCGCGCGGCCCGCGCGCTGATCGGACTGGTGCCGCAGGAACTTCACACCGACGCTTTCGAGAGCGTATGGGCAACCGTGTCGTTCAGCCGTGGGCTGTTCAACAAGCCGAAAAATCCTGCCTACGTGGAGAAAGTGCTGCGCGCGCTTTCCCTCTGGGACAA
>DATBTA010000188.1:0-4701 GCA_036559505.1 Pseudolabrys sp.
GCGGCTTCAAATCCGACATGAAGGGCACAAAAGCCGAAGCGCTCGACCGTTGGGCCGGAAAAGAAGGCCGCGCGTGTTTACGGTTTGATTATTCCGGCCACGGCGAGTCAGGCGGCTTGTTCACTGAGGGAACGATTGGCCGGTGGCTCGAGGAAAGTCTGGCGGTCTATTTACGCTTTGCACGCGGGCCGCAGCTGGTCATCGGGTCGTCAATGGGAGGCTGGTTGGCATTGTTACTGGCCAGAGCCGTGGGGGCTAACAAAGATGCGGCGCCAATTGCGGGCATGGTGCTGATCGCCCCGGCGGTCGACTTCACCGAAGAATTGATGTGGAAGCAGTTTTCCGACGCGACCAAACGCGACATCCAGGAAAACGGAAAATGGCTGCGGCCCTCGGAGTACGGTGATGAACCTTACCCGATTACGCGCAGCCTCATTGAAGACGGCAGAAGTCACCTATTGCTCGGCGGGCTGATAGAAACTGGCTGTCCGGTGCATATTCTGCAGGGCGTACAGGATCCAGATGTGCCCTGGCGGCACGCGGTTGGGTTGGTGTCCCGGTTTTCCCGCGACGATGTCGTGCTGACGTTGATCAAGGATGGCGATCACCGCCTGTCGCGGCCGGAGGACATTGATCGCCTTATTGCGGCGGTCCAAGAATTTTAGGCAAGCGCTGAGACCCACTCGTCCCGAACCGTGGGATCGGCGTCAGCCTGCTTCTTTCGAAGTTCTGCGAAAATCTGACGCGGCAATAGTTGTGATAACGCCCACACTGCAGCCCCTCGTACCAGCGGTGACGGATCGTCAAGCAACCGTTTAGCTTCGGCGCTGAGCGCCATGTCGCCAGAGTTGCCAATTGCGATCAGCACATTTCGAATAAACCGGTCACGGCCTGTTCGCTTGATCGACGTCTTGGAAAATAATGTCCGAAATTGCGCATCATTAAGGCGAACGAGATCGGCGAGACGCGGCACGCGCAAGGCGTCGCGCGCCGCAAGCTTGGCCTCGCGCCCCTGGCTCGCAAACTTGTTCCATGGGCAGACCGCAAGGCAGTCGTCGCAGCCGAAGATGCGGTTGCCCATCGCCGGACGCAATTCGCGGGGAATCGGCCCTTTGTGCTCGATGGTGAGGTAGGAAATGCATCGCCGTGCGTCGAGCTTGTACGGCGCAGGGAAAGCTGCAGTTGGGCAAATATCGAGACATGCTCGGCAACTGCCGCAGCTATCTGGCTCGGTGAGGTCAGGCGGCAAATCGAGCGTTGTGAAGATCGAGCCGAGAAATAGCCAGGAGCCGAATTGGCGCGAGACCAGGTTGGTGTGCTTGCCCTGCCATCCAAGTCCGGCATGGGCGGCAAGCGGCTTCTCCATGACGGCCGCAGTGTCGACGAATACTTTCACGTCTCCGCCGGCGTTGGCGGTAAGCCAGCGCGCGAGGTTTTTGAGTTTGGATTTGATCAGCTCGTGATAGTCGTTGCCCTGCGCGTAGACCGAGATCGCTGCGCGATCACGGACTTTCAAGATCGCGAGCGGATCATCGTCTGGCCCGTAGTTCAGCCCCAGCATGATGATCGAGCGAACTTCCGGCCACAGGGTGCGCGGCGAAGCGCGCCGGTCGGCGCTCGTTGCCAGCCAGGTCATGTCGCCATGTGCGCCGTCGGCGATAAAGTCTTCGAGGCGCATTTTGAGTTCTGGCGCTGCATCCGGCTTCACGACGCCGAACGCGTCGAAGCCGCGCTCGCGTGCCTCTTCGGCGAGGGCAGATTTGATCGCGGCCGGATCGTTTAAAAGTCGAGGTCGGCGTAGCTTTTCGACGGCGGCAGGCCCGCGAGCGTGTCGGCGAGGATCGTGCGAAACGACGGGCGCGACTTTACGCGTGCGTACCAGTTCTTTGTCGCTTCGTCGTCGTTCCACGGCACTTCGCCCAAATAATCTGCAGCTGAAAGATGCGCCCCCGCTGCGAGGTCAGCCAGACTGAGTCGATCGCCTGCAAGCCAGTCGCGCGTGCGGACGAGCCAACCGATATAGGCCAGATGATAGCGGATATTGTGACGCGCGGCGCGCAGCGCATCGGTATCGGGCGGTCCGCCGCCCTGTTCCTGCGTCATGTGGCGCTTGAACGCGCGTTCGTGCACAAACGGACCGCTGACCTCGGCGTAAAACTTGTCGTTAAACCAGTTTGCGAGCCTCCGCACTTCGACCCGGCGCCCTGCCAGATCTGGCAGCAGGCGATCCTGTCCGCTCTGCGGGTGAGTTTCCTCGATATATTCCGCGATCACTGCTGCGCCCGGAATTGGCGGCTGTCCTTCGGTGACGACCACCGGCAGTTCTCCGGCTGGGTTGAGCAGCAGAAATTCTTCCCTGCGCTCCCAGAACCGCTCTTCCACAAGGCGGGCAGCAATACCGTACTCACCAAAAATCAGGCGCACGTAACGCGAACGGGGGCAGAGCGGGTGATGAAACAGCGTCAGCATTGGCGCTCGGTCTAGGAACAGGCCGGTGGGAATCAACGCCGCACTATAGAAAGGCAGGCGGCGCAAATCGCCACAAAAATGTTCGCCTTTTTTCGTTGCCAGTTATCCCGCTTTGCGCCAAAAGCGCTGGCCGTATCAGTGCTCGCAAATCACATCCGAATTCCCGGAGTAGTTCATGCATATCGACTTTATCAAGGCGGCTGTGCTCGGTATCGTCGAGGGCCTGACCGAATACCTTCCAGTGTCCTCAACCGGCCATCTGCTCTTGATCGAGCATTTGTTCGGCTGGGGCGACGATGCATTCGGCAAATCGTTTGCAATTTTAATCCAGCTCGGCGCCATTCTCGCGCTGCTTTCGATTTATTTCGGCCGGCTTTGGGCACTGGCCAAGGCGATGTTCACGCAGTGGGAAGCGACACGGTTCGTCATCGGAGTGCTTCTTGCGTTCTTGCCGGCAGCGGTGGTCGGGGCGCTCGCCTATCGTGTCATCAAATCATACCTGTTTGACGTGCGTGTTGTGTGCATTTCACTTGTCATCGGTGGTGTTATCCTGCTTTGGGTTGACCGCATGAACCTGAAGGCGCGCTACCACGATGCGACAGCCTTCACGTTGCCGATGTATATCGGCATCGGAATTATCCAGTGCATCTCGATGATTCCAGGCGTGTCGCGTGCGGGAGCTACCATTGTGGGTGCCATGTTATTCGGTGCCGACCGCCGTTCGGCTGCGGAATTCTCGTTCTGGCTCGCAATGCCGACGATGGTCGGCGCATTTGCGTATGAGGTTTTCAAGAGTCGGGGAGATCTTGCCGTTGGCGGAAATATTGCGGTGACCGCTGTCGGCTTCATTTTCTCGTTTATCTTCGGATGGATCGTCGTCAAGACGTTCCTCGGTTACGTGCAGCGACACAGCTTTGCGCTGTTTGCGTGGTGGCGCATTCTTGTAGGCGGCACCGGCTTGTTTGCACTCTATATTCTGTAGAGCAAGCGTCAGGCGACGCGGCTGCGGAACTGACCGGTTTTGCGAAACCGCCACAAATAGGACGGCACTATTGCTTCGATTGTCTCCGGCTCGATGCCGAGACCCTGCAGCGTACGCAGCTCGGCCTTTGCTGCGTCGGAAACGACATTGTCAACGCGGAGCAATTCCACCTGGTCTGGAGTCAGCGGCGGCTTGGGAAAATACTGCAGAACCGCGGCCTGCATTTTCGCAAGGAAGAAGGGTAAAGGCACCAGCAGTCGTTTGCGCTCGATTGTCCGGAGCACGAATTGCATGAGATCCTTGAACGTCCGAACGTCGGGTCCGCCAAGTTCGTAAATCGTGCCCGGGCGCGCGGCGCCGTCAACCGCATCGGCGATCGCCCGTGCAACGTCGCCGACGAACACCGGCTGAAACCGCGTCAGACCTCCGCCGATAAGCGGTAGCGCAGGCGACAGCCGCGCAAGCGCGGCGAAACGATTGAAGAAATCATCTTCTGGCCCAAACAAGATCGACGGACGCATGATGGAAGCCGATGGTTGCGCCGCCAGCACTAGCCTTTCCGCATCGGCTTTGGTGCGAGCATAGGCGCTCGGCGAATTGGCATCAGCGCCAATCGCCGACACATGCACTAGTCGGGCTCCGTGCGCATTTGCCGCCAGCGCGATCTGCTCCGCGCCATAGGTCTGCACCGCCTGGAAACGCTGGCGACCGCGCTCGAACAAAATTCCTACGAGATTGACGAGTACCTGCGCATCGCGGGCGGCCGCCTCAACCGAAGCGGCGTGACGCAGGTTGGCCTGCACAGCATGGATCTGCCCCACACGACCCAGCGGCTGCAGATGTCCGGCAAGTTCGGGCCGGCGAACCGCCACCCGTATGCGATAATGGCGCTTGGCCAGAGCGCGAACCACGTGACGGCCGAGAAATCCCGATCCGCCGTAGATGGTGACGAGGGTGTCGTATGGGCTGCGTGCGCTCATGCCGCTCTCGATTTTCGCGCGGAGATGCCTGGAAACCGGCCAATACAGGATCGCCCGAGGGCTGTACAGAACCGGAAAAGCCGTTCATTGACAAGCCGGAAGTGGCTCCGTATCTGGTCGCAACGAGCCCAGGTGGCGGAATTGGTAGACGCACTAGTTTCAGGTACTAGCGGTGAAAGCCGTGGAGGTTCGAGTCCTCTCCTGGGCACCAACGTTCCGAGCCGAAGAGCCCAATGACCATCCGCCTGCATCGCGGCGACCTTCCCAACC
>DATBTA010000189.1:0-3717 GCA_036559505.1 Pseudolabrys sp.
GCCATTTACGGGCGGCAGCAATGTCGGATGCGGCGAACTATTCAGCAATGGACCGCTTGCGTGATGGACGCACGTGCGAAATACGTGCGCTCAAACCCAGCGATGAAGAGGACATGTTGGCCGCGGTCGACCGGATCGGCACGCAGTCTCTGTATCGCCGGTTCATGGGCGCAAAACGCGGCTTTTCAGACAAAGAGCGTGCGTTCTTTCTGAATGTCGATTTCATCAATCATGTTGCGTTGGTTGCAGTGATCAAAGAGGGAGAGCGCGCCTCGATCGTCGCCGGTGGCCGCTATATCGTCGAAAAACCAGGGATGGCCGAAGTTGCCTTCGCCGTTGTCGATGACTACCAGGGACAGGGTATCGGTGCGGTTCTGTTGCGTCACCTCGCTGCGCTTGGCCGCAAGGCCGGGCTAAAGGAATTCACGGCGGAGGTTCTGCCCGACAACACTCCGATGCTGAAGGTCTTTGAGAGGTCAGGGCTGAAATTCAGCTCGAAGCGGTCTGCTGACGGCGTGCACGCCGTGCTGCAGCTGTGAAGCGGAACTATTCTGCGGCTCTCTCCGTCCGCCCCGAGATCAGATCCAGCGTGTGCCGCGCAATCATCAACTCTTCGTTGGTGGGAATGACGTAGACTGTGACGCGGCTGTCCTTGCGCGATATCACCTGCGCCGAAGCCTTGTTGGCGTCCGGATCAAGAGCGACACCCAACCACAACAGGCGCTCGGCAATGCGCGCACGTATCGTTGGGGAGTTTTCACCAATACCGGCTGTGAAAACGAAAGAATCGATCCCACCCAGCGCGGCAGCGAGCATCCCGGCAAAGAGGCCAGCGCGATAGACAAAGTATTCGAGAGCAAAGGCCGCTTTGGGATTGGCGCTCGCTTCGAGCTCGCGCACATCGTTGCTCACACCCGAAAGACCCTTCAAGCCCGATTCCTTGTAGAAAAGATCCTGAACGGCGGCCGCGGTCATCCCCTTTTCTGCGATAAGGTAAAGCACGACGCCCGGATCGAGCTGTCCCGGCCGTGTTCCCATCGGCAAGCCGTCGAGCGCCGTGAATCCGAACGTGCTTTCGACGCTCCGGCCATCGGCCAGCGCGCACATTGACGCACCACTGCCGAGATGGGCAACGATCACACGGCCCTTTGCAGCCCCGGGCGCGACCTGACGCATACGATCGGCGATGTACTCATAGGAAAGACCGTGGAAACCATAGCGTCGTACGCCCTCCTCGTAGAATTTTTCAGGTATCGCGAAATGATCCGCCAGGGCGCCGTGGTCGCGGTGGAATGCGGTGTCGAAACAGGCGACCTGCGGCAGTTCTGGTCGGCGAGCCATGAGCGCTCGAATAGGCGCGAGATTGTTCGGTTGATGAAGGGGCGCAAGCGATACATAGCGCTCAAGTTTAGCGACGACATCTTCTGACAGGCGAACCGGGCGGCTGTATTCGGGACCGCCATGAACGACGCGGTGACCGACCGCGACAAGATTGACCTTCTGAGTCTTGCGTAGCCAGTCGCCGGTTTCCTGGGTTGCCGCAGGAAGGTCCGGCACTTTTTCAACAGGATAGGACTGGTCGATCAGGGGTTTCTTGTCAGGCCCGGCAGCGCGCAGCCGCGGCCGGGTGCCAATGCCGTCCATCTGGCCTTTGACGAGGCAATCGAGATCGCCACCGGCGCCGGTTGCAAAAACCTGAAACTTGAGGCTCGAGGAGCCGGCATTGACGACGAGAATTGCGTCCATGGCCTTCACACGGCGGCAACCGCCGCCTTCTTTCGGCGGGCATCGGCGTAAAGCACCGCAGCCGCGGCGGATGCCATGCGGCTGCGCACTGAATCGGCGCGCGATGTCAGGATGATCGGGACCCGGGCGCCCAGCACAATGCCAGCGGCATCCGCCTTTGCCAGGAATGTTAAATTCTTCGCGAGCATGTTGCCGGCTTCCAGATCGGGAACGACCAGAATCTGGGCGCGCCCGGCGACTGGTGATTTGATGCCCTTTATTTTCGCAGCTTCGGGATCGATCGCATTGTCGAAGGCGAGCGGGCCGTCGAGTATGCCGCCGGTTATTTGCCCGCGATCCGCCATCTTGCACAAAGCGGCCGCGTCAATCGTCGACGGAATTTTCGGCGTCACAGTTTCGACCGCGGACAAGATTGCAACGCGCGGTGTGCCCAGACCGACGTCGGTGAACAGATCGATTGCGTTCTGGATAATGTCGCGCTTCACCTCAAGATCGGGGAAAATGTTGATGGCCGCATCGGTGATGAACAGGGTTTCCGGGTAAGTCGGCACATCCATCACGAAGACATGGCTGATACGGCGCGCCGTCCGCAGTCCGGTGCTGGAAGACGTTACCGCCCGCATGAGCTCGTCGGTGTGCAGGCTCCCCTTCATCAGGAGATCGCCTTTTGATTCGCGAATGAGCTCCACGGCCTTGGCCGCGGCTGCATCGCTGTGCGGTGCATCGACGATCTGGTAATCTTTCAGATCGATGCCGTGCTCACGAGCGACCGACCTGATTTTTGCGGCAGGTCCGACCAGAACCGGCTTAATGATGCCGAGTTCCGCCGCCTCAATCGCGCCACGCAACGAGGATTCGTCGCATGGATGTGCGACAATGGTGATCGCGGGCCGCGCCTCCTTTGCTCGCGCTATCAGACGGTCGTATTTGGAACCCGGCGCCGGGCCGGCTGCGCTGATCGGCGCGATCGTGTCGACATGGTCACGCATGGCATCTCCCAGGAATCTGTTGTCGGGTCGGCGCAAAGGCCGACCGGAACGCCTTTAGTTGGTACCACGCGAGACGCGTCCGCATTGACCTAAGTCAATGGTGGCGGATCAGCTCGGGCGAACAACGGCTGTTTTCAGATGCTTGAGAAGCAGCAGAGCGCGACCGGACAGCGCCCGGTTGACATAGGTCAATGAAGGACGCACGGGGCGCTCGTAACCTTCCAAAAGAGAAATCACGACCCAAGCCTAGGCACGGTCGAAACAAAAAATCGGATGTTTTGGGAGACGTAACATGAAAGCTGGCGCCGCCGCCGTAAAGAAGGAATCGAAAAAAGACGAGGATTGCTGGCGAGGCTTTAAGCCAGGCGATTGGAGCAGGTCGATCAACGTGCGCGACTTTATCGTCCGTAACGTGACGCCCTACGACGGCGATGAAAAGTTTCTCGCGCCAGCGTCACAACGGACCAAAGCGGTTTGGGAAAAGCTTCAGCCCTATTTTCAGGCGGAGCGGAAAAAAGGCGTGCTTGCAGTCGATGCGAAAAATCCATCGACATTGCTCGCCCACAAAGCCGGCTACATTGACCGCGACAATGAGATCATCGTCGGCCTGCAGACCGACGAGCCGTTCAAGCGCGCGATCTTCCCGTACGGCGGCCTGCGCATGGTCGAAGCGGGTCTGAAGGCGGCCGGCTTCCCGGCAGATCCCCAGGTCCATGAGGCTTTCACCAAATATAGGAAATCTCACAACGACGGCGTTTTCGATGCGTACACGCCCGAGATCATGAAGTGCCGCAAGTCCGGCATCATCACCGGTCTCCCTGACGCCTATGGCCGCGGCCGAATTATCGGCGATTACCGGCGGGTCGCGCTCTACGGAGTTGACCGGCTGCTCGAGGTCAAGCGCGAAGAACGCGCGCAGATGAACGACATGTGGCCGACCGATGAGGTGATACGGGTGCGCGAGGAATTGGCAGAGCAAACG
>DATBTA010000190.1:0-4132 GCA_036559505.1 Pseudolabrys sp.
GTCGCGCCCAAGATCGCGCCGTGTGTCACCGCGTGAGTGCGGCGCTCCGGCTTCCCAGCCGGACGCCTTCTCGAGCGCATTGAGGGCGCGTGTAAGGCTGACCGACGTCAATTTGGCCTTGGTATGTGTGAGCGCGCCATCACGCATCGCATTGATGCGACGAATCTCGAACGGATCGAGGTCGAGCCGCTCGGCACAGATGTCGAGATGGGTCTCCGTCGCAAACGCCGTCTGCAGGGCTCCGAATGAACGGAAAGCACCGGATGACGTGTTGTTCGTGTAGATCCCGTAGGTGTCGACTTTCACGTTGGGAATGGCGTAAGGGCCGGCCGCGAGGATTGCAGCCTTGCGCATGACGCCTTCGGTCGACAGGCCATAGGCGCCGCCGTCGCAAATCATTTTCATTTCAAGGGCCCGAATATGGCCGTCGCGCATCAATCCCATGCGCAGCACCGTCCGCGATGGGTGGCGCTTGGCGGTGGAAATGATGGATTCCTCGCGGGTGAAGACAAGCCGGACCGGACGATGCGTTTTCATCGCCAACAGCGCCAGCATGCCCTGGTAGATCATGTCTTCCTTGCCGCCGAAGCCGCCGCCGACCGGGCTCATGATGAAGCGCACCTTGGAGATCGGCTTCGCGATAATGCGCGCCAGCATATGGCGGTGATGCGTGATGTTCTGATCGGGCGATACGATCGTCACGACGCCGTCATGATCGACATAAGCAAGGCCGGCCTCCGGCTCGAGGTAGGCATGCTCGATCGGCTGGGTCGAGTAGGTTTCCTCGACAACAAGATCGCTCTCGGCGAAGCCCTTCTCGACATCGCCAACGCGGATCGGGATGTGCTTGGTAAGATTGTCAGGCGCGTAGTCGTGCAATACCGGCGCGCCTGGCCGCATTGCCTCGTCCGGATCGAAGACCGCGGGCAGTGGCTGGTATTCGACCTTGATGGCGGACAGCGCGCGTTTGGCAATAAGCGCGTTTTCGGCGGCAACCGCCGCGACCGCTTCACCGACATAACGCACCTTGTCGCGCGCCATAATTGGCTGGTCGTTGACGAAGACGCCGAAGCCGTCTTCGCCCGGCACATCGGCACAGGTGATGACGCCTTCCACGCCGTCCATGGCCTCTGCGGCCGATGTGTCGATCGAGACGATGCCCGCGTGCGCGTGCGGCGAGCGGAGCACTTGCACGTGCAGCATGCCCGGCATTGTCATGTCGCCGGCATATTTGAGCCGGCCCGAGACCTTGCTTGGTGTGTCGATGCGCCGGACATTCTTGCCGATGAAGTCACCTTCCTTGGCTTCCTCTTCGAGCAGCGCGTTCGCAGGCAGACGACCGTTCTGCACGTCGCGCGCCAGCTCAACGGCATCGAAGATCTTCTGATAACCCGTGCAACGGCAGATATTGCCGCCAAGGCGCTCCTTGATTTCCTCGCGGTCAGCGAACGGATTGGTGCGCAGCGCGGCGGTCGCCGCCATTACCATGCCGGGAATGCAGTAGCCGCACTGGCTCGCGCCCGTCTTGTGAAACGCCCTCTGCAGCACGCTCAGTTCGCCGGTTTTCGCGAGCGCTTCTACCGTCTCGATGGTAGCGCCCTGCGCCTTGGCAAGCGGCATCAGGCACGATTTCATCAGGACGCCATTCACGAAGACCGAACAGGTGCCGCATTCGCCGGCACCGCAACCTTCCTTATTGCCCGTGAGATTGAGGTCGTCGCGGATGAAGTCGAGCAGCCGCTGGTGCGGCTTGGCACTGCGCGCGATCTTCCGGCCATTGATCGTGGCATTGAACTGAAGGTCAGGCATAGGCGGCCTCCAGCTCCGGTGCCAGCACGCCAGGGTCAGCGCCTGCCCGCCGTGCTGCATTGATCAACCCGCGCAGCATGAAGCCGCGCACGACATCGCGCCGGTATTCCTGGCGTGTACGCGAGGCAACCAGCGACACGGGCATATCGGCCGCAGCATCCAGGCGTTCCGCGCTCAGCGGGCCACGCAGGAAATTCTCAACCTCGATCAGCCGAAGCGGCTTCGGCCCGATGCCGGCGACCGCGAGCCGCACATCTTCGATCTTGCTGCCGTGCCGATCGAGCTTGATCAGCGCAGCGAGACACACAAGCGAAATGACGAGCGACCGGCGATGACCGACTTTCTCGAAACTGCCTCCATGCGCCGGCAGCGCGTCACATTCAATGGCGGTCAGCAATTCGCCATCCGCCAGCGCCGTCTTGTTCGGCCCGGTGACGAAATCCTTGAGCGGCATGGTGCGTTTGCCGGGCGCGGAGGCAAGCTCGACGACGGCCTCGTGCGCGATCAGGCAGGGCGTTACGTCGGCAGCAGGAGACGCGTTCACGATGTTGCCGCCGACGGTTGCCTGCACGCGAATCTGATCGTCGGCGAACCAGACGGCACAGCGCGGCATCGCCGGCAAGGCGCGGCCAAGTGCGGGGTCATCGAGAAAGCGCTGGATCGGCGTAGCAGCGCCGAGCCGTACCCGTTTGTCGCCGACCGAAATTTCACAGAGCTCGGGAATCCTTGCGACGTCGATCAGCACGGGAATATGCACATCCCCGGCTCTGCCCTCACGCGCCCAGGGCAGTGTGTCCGTCGCGCCTGCGACGATGCGATAACGGCCGCGATTGGCCTTTATCGCGGCAAAGGCCTCCGCCAGCGAGGCCGGGCTTATGTATTCGTCGCACGTCAGCATCGCGCCCCTCGTCGTCCCTTCCGCGTGCGGAAGGGTTGAAGCGTCACTCGGCAGCTTCCTTCTGGGCAGCGCCCATCTTGGCCTTCACAACGACCTTGATGGCGTCCTCCACACGATCCTTGGCATAGCGGATCGCGGTCGGAAGCTCCTCGAGCGGAAACGTGTGGGTGTGGATCTTGGTCGCGTCGAAGCGCTTTTGGCGCATATAAGCCTCGGCGCGGTGCGTCGCGCTCTTGCCCTCGCCGCGGATGCCATAGACGTAGATGTTATTGCGCACGATGTGCGCGACGTCGACCGGCACTTCCTCGTGCGCGAAGGCTGCGAGACAGACGCGGCCGCCGCGGTTGACCATGCGAACCGCATCGTTGACGGCGCTGGTCGCGGCCGAGCATTCGACCACGTAGTCGACGCCCTTGCCGCCGTTGAGCTTCTTCACCTCGGCCACGACATCCGGTGTCTTGCGGATGTTGACAACGTGATCGGCACCGAGTTCGAGCCCTATTTTCAGGCGATTGTCGCGGGTACCGGTAAGGATCACCGGCTGCGCGCCCAGCGCCTTCGCGACCGCCACGGCCATCAGGCCGATGGGGCCCGGGCCAGTGACGCAGACGCTTTCCCCGGCAACGAGACCGCCGAGCTCGGTGAGTGCATACATCGCGGTGCCGGCGGTGACAACGAGCGTGCCCTCTTCGTCCGACATGTCATCCTGCAGTGAGACCAGCGTGTTGATGTTGTTGACCTGGTATTCGCAGAAGCCCCCATCGGTGGTGAAGCCGTTGGCGCGGTGCCCCTTGTCGACATCGCCGTAATTGAGGCCGTAGTTGTGGCAGGAGGTATACATGCCCTCGCGGCATCGCTTGCACTGGCCGCAGCCGGCATGAATCTCGACCGCAATCCGCTGGCCGATGTTGTACTCATCGACGCCGGGGCCGAGCGCCACGACCGTGCCCATATATTCGTGGCCGGGTGTGAAGTTTTTGTTGAACGGCAGTCCGCCCTGAATGGACGCCGGCGGCCCGTGATAGATGATCTCGAGATCGGTCGCGCAAATCGCCACCGCGTCGATGCGAACGAGGACTTCCGCCTTCTTCGGCACGGGCACCGGCTTGTTGGCAATGCTGAGCTGTCCGGGTTCGCCAAGCACCCAGGCGCGCTGCGTGTCCGGAATTGGAAATTCGTTGTGGTTGGTCTTCACCCCAGCCGGTGCGTACATATTTCCTCCGATAAGAATTTTATGCTCTGCGCAATCTAGTTAGCGACGGCATGCGACCGTTCGCCGTTTTGCGATCCGGGTTCGCCGAATTCGGCCGACAGCCCGCGGGTCGCCGCCGTGATCTGTTCCCGCATGAGCGCAATGTGTTCGTCGCTTGCGCGCATTGTCGGAGTCGAAGCGCTGATCGCTCCGATCACGGTGCCGGCCTGGTC
>DATBTA010000191.1:0-2763 GCA_036559505.1 Pseudolabrys sp.
GTCTCTCGTCGCGCGGTTATACGGTGCTTGAGGCCAGCAACGGTGTTGAGGCCATCGAGGCTTTCGACAAGCACGGACACGTCGACCTGGTGGTGTCAGACGTGGTCATGCCCGAAATGGACGGGCCGACGCTGCTCAAGGAGCTGCGCCGGCGCGACCAGAATGTGAAAATTATCTTTGTGTCGGGCTACGCTGAAGAAGCTTTCAGCAAGAACCTGCCAAGTCAGGAACAATATGCCTTCCTCGCCAAGCCTTTCACCCTCAAGCAGCTTGTCGCAGAAGTGAAAAAGACACTGGTGCAATAATCGTTGCTACACGCGGCCGGTCAGGGCCAAAATGAGTACGACGATCAAAACCACGCCGACGATTCCCGACGGTCCGTAGCCCCAGCCGGCACTGTATGGCCAGCGCGGGACTGCGCCGATCAATACAAGAATGAGCAGAATAACGAGGATCGTACCGAGCATAGTCGCGCCCCATCGCTTGCGGTGCGGCTACCGCCGCAGCCGTGGTTGCCAGAGTTCCGCCGCAACAACGCTTCTCTCGCGGCAAGGTTCCCGGCTGCAATCAGTTTGGTCTATTTGCAGGTTTGCGTCAGGCGCACCTTGGCGAACATGCTCGGTTCAAACCGGCAGAGATAAAGCCCCGAGTGGGAATCACTTTCTGGCGCCCGAAAATAGTTGCGCTCGAGCGTGGCGCCGGCGGGCCCGATATTGAATTCCGCGCTCGCGCGAGCGAGCGCTATCGGATTGGCGGAACGGACAGGTTCGACCGGCGATGGTTTCGCAATCGCAGCAGTCGCCGCGATGAGAGCTAAAATGACGGCAAACAGATTTTTCATGCGCCGGGCTCCTCATTCGATGAGGAGAAGTCTTTGACCGGCCGCATGTTCCTGGCCGTCAAGAACATTCCCGTGATCGGCCTGCGCAAATTTGCCGCGATATTGCGGGTTTCCCGCCCCTTACAAATCAGCCGGCACATACATATTCTATGCGCGCCATGTTTGTGGGGGAGACAACGCGATGTTTCGACGCCGCTTCCTAATTGCCCTTGCCGCGATTGCGGCAGCGCTCGTTCTCGTCGCCGCCGATGCCAATGCCCGTGCCGGCGGTGGGTTCTCTGGCGGAAGCCGGGGCACGCGGACCTTCTCCGCGCCGCCGGTTACGCGCACGGCACCGAACACCGCTGCGCCGATCCAGCGAAGCGTGACGCAGCCGAGCAAGGCCGGCACGGTCGGTCAGGCCTCGGCACGGCCGGGCTTCTTCGGCAGCGGATTGCTGGGCGGCCTCGCAGCGGGCTTTATCGGCGCCGGTCTCTTTGGCCTGCTGTTCGGACACGGATTCTTCGGTGGAATGGCCGGCTTTGCGTCCATTCTCGGCCTCGTGCTGCAGGTCGTCCTGATCGTGGTCGTAGCAAGGCTGCTGTTTGCGTGGTGGCAGCGTAGAAATACGCCGGCGCCCGCCTATGCGGCAGCGCATCCTGTCACCGGACATTCCTTCGGCGGGCTTGGCGGTATGTTCGGCAGCAATGCTCCAGCCGGCGAACCGCTGACGATCGGCAAGTCGGACTACGACGCTTTCGAACGCTTGCTCGGTGAAATCCAGTCTGCCTATTCGGCGGAAGACATTAACGCGTTGCGGAGCAAAGTTACGCCGGAAATGCTGTCCTATTTCTCGGAGCAGCTCGCGGAAAATACGAGTCGCGGCGTGGTCAACAAGGTTGACAATGTGCGGCTCGAGCAGGGCGACCTTGCAGAGGCCTGGCGCGAAGATGCTGTCGAATACGCGAGTGTTGCCATGCGGTTTTCGCTGACCGATCGCGTGATCGATCGCGCCAGCGGACGCACCGTTGAAGGCGGGGAGTCCGGCGAGGCCAACGAATTGTGGACCTTCATGCGTGCGCGTGGCGGCGACTGGCTGCTCTCGGCCATTCAGCAGACGTAAGGCGTCAAACCTTTTCTGCCTCGTTATTTTCTTTGGCAGCAGTGCCGGCGTCGGTCTTTGGCTTGACGCCGGCGCGTATCCGTTCGTCCAGCCATGAGTCGAACTTTATGCCGATCTCGCGTGGCTTGCGCCATATCACCCGGCACCGGCGGCGCGTTGCGCCGTTCTCAGCAAGCAGCAACACGAAGCTGTCGGGGAGAGCATCAGAATCGGCGATGCTGATATGCGCACCGCGGTCCGAGATATTGGTAATCACGCACTCACAGCGCTGACCCGCTTCGAGCATGGCCCATGCGTCTCGGCGCAGGCGATGTCGTCTCGCCTTTCGTTTGTCCCCTCGCATCTCACCTCGCGGACGTCATATTTCAACGGCTGGCTGTAGGACATTCAGTTTCTGTTAATTGTCGTCGTCCTCGTGCCGTGAAACTGTAACAACTAGCCTTTACAAATTCATAAAACGTTATCCGATGCCGTGGATTGCCCCCTGAACCATTGACGTTGCACTGAAATACGTCTATGTCGCCGCCCGCAACCTGGTTTTCGGCCTAACTTGCTGCCACGCTCCCGGTTTTGGGCTGCGCCTCAAGTGAACTCCCAAAAACTTGGCTTGTGACCGCCAACGCGATGACGCGCGGGCGTTCAACAGGAAGCGTGAAAGGAAACTCTTGATGCCTGTCGGAACTGTGAAGTTTTTCAATACCCAAAAGGGCTTCGGCTTCATTCAGCCGGACGATGGTTCGAAGGATGTGTTCGTGCACATCACTGCAGTGGAGCGCGCCGGCATGCGCTCGCTGAACGAGGGCCAGAAGGTCAGCTTCGA
>DATBTA010000192.1:0-2714 GCA_036559505.1 Pseudolabrys sp.
GGCACGGCCATCGGGCTGTGCGGCAAGGATGGCAACATGGTGCAGGCGCGCAAGGTCAGCCGCACGGTGGTCGATCCGGATTCCAACATTGAAAAGGTCATCGATCTCGGGTTCGTGGGCGAGCCCGAAAAAGTCGACACCGCCATGCTCAACCAGGTGATCGGCCGCGAGATGATCCCCGTGCTTGCGCCGGTGGCGACCTCGGCCAATGGCGGGACATTCAACGTCAACGCCGATACATTTGCCGGCGCAATCGCCGGCGCATTGAAAGCCAAGCGCCTGCTGCTTCTCACCGACGTGCCCGGCGTTCTCGACAAGTCAAAGAACCTGATTGCGGACCTGTCGGTCTCGGACGCACGCAAGCTGATCGCCGACGGCACGATTTCCGGCGGCATGATCCCGAAGGTCGAAACCTGTATCTATGCGCTCGATCAGGGCGTCGAAGGCGTCGTCATCATGGACGGCAAGGTCCCGCACGCCGTGCTGCTCGAGCTATTGACCGATCACGGTGTCGGTACCCTGATGCACCGCTGATCGCCGTCATTCCGGGCCGCGAAATCGCGCCAGCCTCGAATGACGAGTTTACGCATCTTCCGCTACCATAACGGGCATGATTCGCGGGTTCATGCTCACGATCGCCGCGTCAATCGCGCTGACCACATCGGGCCGCGCCGAGCTTACGCTGTGCAACCGCACCAGCTACCGGGTGGATGTGGCACTTGGCCTCGAAAAGCGTGCCAATGTCGAGACGCGCGGCTGGTTACGGCTTGACCCGGGCCAGTGCCGCCAAGCCCTCGACGGAACGCTGGATGCAGACATGATGTACGTGCACGCGCGTACCCCGCCAGTTTACGGCAGCGCGCCATTGCCGCTCAACGGCCAGGCTGACTTCTGCATAAAGAATGGCGATTTCGACATTCCCAACGCGCGCAGTTGCCCGACAAGCCAGCAAGCGCAGTTCAGCCCGGCCAAGCCGTCAGACTCGCCGAAGGGCCCTGTGATCAACCTCGCGGAAGAGGCCGACTACGACGACGTGCAGGCACGGCTTGCCGGGATCCAGCGGCTGCTGGTGATCGCCGGCTACGACGCCTACCCGATCGACGGCGTGCAGGGCGCGAAAACACAGGCCGCGATCGCAAAGTTCCTGAACGAACGAAAGCTTGGAGCCGATGCGGTCGCAACACCTGCGTTCTTCGACGCGCTGGTCGAAGCAGTGCGCAATCCGGAAGGCGTCGGCTTTTCGTGGTGCAACGACACCAAACATCCGGTGATGGCGTCGCTCGGTTTTGCCGAGATGGGCTCCATCGTCACGCGCGGCTGGTATCGTGTGGAATCGGGCCAGTGCGTGCGCCCCGATCTCCGCGGCGACCCGCGCCGCGTCTACAGTTATGCGGAAGCGGTCGATGGCAGCGGCCGTACCGTCAAGCGAGGCGATGCGGCTCTTTCCTGGGGCGGAACGCTCGCGCTCTGCACGCGCGATGGCCGTTTCGAGTTGGCCGATCACAAGGACTGCGCGGCACGGGGCTTGAATTCGACCGGCTTTGCGGTCATCGATCTTGGCAACCAGCCAGCAACGATCGTGCGTTTCAAGGACCAGTAACGTCGTGCCGTCTACGTCCCGCCTTCCGCCGCGTGGTTTCGGCCATGTCGAGACCTGGGTGTTCGACCTCGACAACACGCTTTACCCGCATCATCTCAATCTCTGGCAGCAGGTCGATGAGCGCATCCGCGCCTACGTCTCCGACTTCCTGAAGGTTTCGAAGGACGAAGCATTTCGCGTGCAGAAGGACTATTACCGCCGCTACGGCACTACCATGCGTGGAATGATGGCCGAACATGGCATGAAACCCGACGACTATCTCGAATTCGTCCACCAGATCGATCATTCGCCGCTCGAGCCCAATCCGGCCCTCGGCGCAGCGCTGGAAAAGTTGCCGGGGCGCAAGCTCATCCTCACCAACGGAACGCGCAAGCATGCCGACGCGGTGATGCAGAAGCTCGACATTCACCATCATTTCGAAGACGTCTTCGACATCGCCGCGGCTGATCTCGATCCCAAGCCGCTGCCGCAGGTCTACGAGCGATTCCTTGCCCGCCATGGCGTCGATCCCGCGAAAGCCGCGATGTTCGAGGACCTGGCGCGCAACCTGGAAACGCCGCATGCGCTCGGCATGACCACCGTTCTGGTCGTGCCGGAAGGGCAGCGCGACGTTTTTCGCGAAGCCTGGGAGTTGGAAGGGCGCGATGCGCCCTACGTCGATTATTTGACCGACGACCTCAGCGGATTTCTCGAAGAGGTCGTGCGGCGTTGATCACGCGCCCGGTATGACCTGCTGCATCAGGATTGCAAGCCCGATGCCGGCAATGCCGGCGCCGATCAGTCGCACCGCCGACAAATTGGACGATCCACGCACCAGCGAGCGGGTTACATGCACCGCTGCGAGCGCAATCGCGATTTGAATGACGGCGAGCCCGATGAGATAGGCATAAAGCGGTGTCCGCTCAGCCCCGTAAATCGATTCGCCCAGGGCATAACCGTGGATCACGCCGACCATCGCGAACAGCACCACTGCGGCTCCCACCGACATGTCCCGGCGAAGGACCATCAGCAAGCCAAGTGCAAGAACCGTCAATGCGACAAGAATCTCGGCCCCTGGCACCGCCATGCCATGCAAGTGAAGAGCAACGCCGCCCATCATCGCCAGCACGAATAC
>DATBTA010000193.1:0-3421 GCA_036559505.1 Pseudolabrys sp.
GGCCGGCGCAAGGTCAAAGGAAACATGGACATCGAACTCGCGGTCGACGCCATGGAAATTGCCGGCACCATCGATCACATGGTGCTCTTTTCAGGCGACGGCGATTTTCGTTCGCTTGTCGAAGCCGTGCAGCGCAAAGGGGTGCGTGTAACCGTCGTATCAACCGTAACGACGCAGCCGCCGATGGTTGCGGACGAGCTGCGCCGCCAGGCTGACGTGTTCGTCGACATCGTCGAATTGCAGACCAAGATCGGCCGCGACCCTGCGGAGCGGACGACACGCGAGGGCCGCCCTCCCCGCGAGGATCGCGCGGCATCCCATACGCCGCAATTCCTGCAGCGGCCGGCGTCGCCCCAACGCGCGGGTGCTCCGGTCGGGGCCGACGAAGACGACGACTCCTACCAATAGCGTTTTTATTGCGCGCATGATCTTATCCGTGTGACGGCGTCTTACGCCGGCAATTCTCGGATTCATGCGCAATGGCGGAGACTGACGGCGAGCCAGGACGAGACTGTCCGCGTTGCCCGCGGCTTGTCGCTTTCCGCAAAACATGGCGCGCGAAAGAATCCACCTGGTTCAATTCCCCGGTGCCCTCTTTCGGATCGATCAACGGGCGGTTGCTGATTGTCGGATTGGCGCCGGGGCTGCAAGGCGCCAACCGTACCGGCCGCCCGTTCACCGGTGATTATGCCGGGGTCCTGCTTTACGAGACGCTCGGAAAATATGGATTTGCGCGCGGGGAGTATCATGCGCATCCGGATGATGGGCTCGAGCTTGTCGATTGCCGGATCACGAACGCTGTGCGCTGCGTGCCGCCCGAGAACAAGCCGACCCCGGAAGAAATAAGGACATGCCGCGATTTTCTGACACCTGCCATCGGTGAGATGAAAAAGCTGCGCGCTATCGTTGCTCTCGGACGCATCGCGCATGAAAGCACGGTGCGCGCGCTCGGCGGCCGACTGGCTTCGCTTCCGTTCGGGCACGGCAGGAGGCATGAGCTCGGCCCAATTACGCTATTCTGCAGCTACCATTGTTCGCGCTACAACACGAACACCGGCGTGCTCACCCCCGAAATGTTCCGGGAGGTCTTTGCAACCGTGCGCCGCTACCTCGACGCCTGAATCCAGGCGACAACCTCTGCAGCATTCTTGTCCGGCGGAAAGACGGGATAGAACGCCTTTGTGATCTGGCCGTCATCGACAACAAGCGCCATGCGCTTGAGCAGCGTCATACCCGCGACCGAGAATGTCGGAAGTTTCAGTGCCTTTGTCAGCGCCAGTTTCTCGTCCGACAACAATGCGAATGGCAGATGCAGGCGCGTCGCTGCTTCACGCTGATAGGCCGTGTCTTGCGTCGAAAGACCGTAGAGATGCGCCACGCCGAGCCGCGCGAGCTCGCCGAAATGATCGCGAAACGCGCAGGACTGCGGCGTGCAGCCTCGCGCGCCCGGGATCTGATCCCATCCGGTCGGCGGATCAACGCCCGGAACGCCTGTCCGCGGATAAATGTAGATGACCGTCCGACCGCTCAGCCTGGACAGATTGACGGGCGCCCCCTCGGTAGCCGGAAGCGCCATATCGGGTAGCTTTGCACCCGCGAGATGGCGCGCTGCGCCGTCATCTTGGGGGACCGGAATTCCCGGTGGCAGAAATTGCGGATTATGCGTGCCCGGCGCTTCGGTCATTTCTTTGCTCCATAGCTCATAAATTCCATGAGCGAACCGTCCGGATCCCGAAAGTAGACCGACGTGCCCGGCCCTTTTGCGCCGAACCGCTGCATCGGGCCGCATTCTATAGCGATGCCGTGCTCTTTCAGATGCTCTATCGCGTCGTCAATCGGTCCCTGCCATTCAAAACAGAGATCGCTGTTGCCGGGTTGGACCGGCAAACGCGCAACTTCGGCAGGCTTCACACCCGGTCCGTGCACATTGAGTTGCTTGTCACCAAGCCGGTAGGCCCAACCGTGCGGCCGTTGCACGAGTTCGGCTCCTATTACTTTTTCGTAGAATTTATTGGACCGGTCCCAATCGGAAACGTGGATTACGCAGTGATCAAGTCTGGTTGGTACCATGCTGATTTTCCTGATCTTTCTTTCTCACAGCAACGTGATTGCCGTCTATCGTCAAGTCTCCGGCGTCAGCACTTAGTGACAGTATGCTCGGCGATCAACGATAGCGGGAGCAAGACTATGACGATCCAAAAATGTGCCAGCCTTGGCTTTTTGGCTACCGTTGCGCTTTTTGGCGCAACAGTCGCCACCGCCGCGCAGACCGCGTCAGTCGTCATGAAAAATGTCGAAGGCAAGGAGGTCGGCTCGGTCAATCTTACGCAAACCACGCAAGGTGTGTTGATCAATGCAGCACTCAAAGGGCTGCCGCCAGGCGAGCATGCGTTTCACGTCCACGCTGTCGGCAAGTGCGAGCCTCCCTTCACGTCTGCGGGGGGACACTTCAATCCCGGGGCGAAGAAGCACGGGATGATGTCACCAGAAGGCCAGCACGCCGGTGATATGCCCAATCTGCACATACCGCAAAGCGGGGATCTGACTGTCGAAGTCTTGAATGCCGCTATCACGCTTGAGAAGGGCAAACCGAATTCGGTGTATGACGCCGATGGCTCGGCGGTCGTCATTCACGCCGGAAGCGATGACTACAAGACCGACCCTACAGGTGAAGCCGGCGGGCGGATCGCTTGTGGTGTGATCCCATAAACGGTCGGGCGCGCCTGCAGCCTAGCCTTTCATCCGCATCAGGCGGCCGCGTTCGCGCTCCCAGGACCGCTTTTTGAGCGTTTCGCGCTTGTCGTGCAGCTTTTTACCGCGCGCCAGCGCGATCTCAACTTTGGCACGGCCTTTTTCGTTAAAGTAAAGCTTTAACGGCACGATAGTCATGCCTTCGCGCTCAACCGCCCCGGTCAGCCGATTGATCTCACGCTTCTGCAGCAGCAACTTGCGTGCCCGCTTCGGCGCGTGATTGAAGCGGCTCGCCTGCAGGTATTCCGGGATATTGGAGTTGATCAGCCAGAGCTCCCCGCCGCGCGCATCGGCGTAGGATTCGGCGATCGTCGCCTTCCCGGCGCGCAATGATTTGACCTCGCTGCCGGTGAGAACGATGCCGGCTTCGAAGGTCTCGCCGATCGCGTAGTTGAAACGCGCCTTGCGGTTGTCGGCGACCACCTTGAAGCGGCGCTCGGGCTTTGTGGCCATGTGCGACGGTTACGATTCAGCGCGATTTGAGTTGGTCGCGGATTTCCGTGAGGAGCTGCTCGGTCTTCGACGGTTCAGGCGCCTTTTCCTCCTCCTTGCGGGCAAGCCGGTTCAGTGCGCGGATCGCAAGGAAGAGTACGAAAGCAATGATGATAAAGTTAAGCGTGACAGTGAGAAAATTTCCCCAAGCCAATACAGCACCTTGTTTTTTTGCCTC
>DATBTA010000194.1:0-5698 GCA_036559505.1 Pseudolabrys sp.
TGCAGTCGACGGGAACTGCATGTCCGGGGTTGTCGTCGCGCAGATCAGAAGGTCGACGTCCTCGGGTTTTGTTCCTGTTTTTTGCAACAGGCCACATACCGCTTCCGCCGCCATGTGCGACGTGCCAAGACCTTCGCCCCTCAGAATATGACGCTCCTTGATTCCCGTACGCTCGGTGATCCACGCGTCGCTCGTGTCGACCATCCGCGCGAGCTCGCTATTGGTCAGCAAGTCCGGCGGCAGATAGCCGTGGACGGCCGTGATTGATGCGCGGGGAGAAAGGGTCAAGGGCTGGAATCCGGTTTGTTGCAATGGCATACGCCCAACCGCCTTAGGCGGCAAGCTAGCCGTGGGGCTGTGGTAAAATTGCCGCTTGTTGTCGTACCCCACCTCTGCTTCCAACGGCTTCAAGGACCAACGATGCCGCGTGTGCGCTCGGCGTCGCCTTCCCTATTGCCACTATAGCGTCCAATTGACTGAAGGCTTCAGTTTGTCTGCGGCGATCCGGCGTGTCTCCAAGCAGCGGCAGGAGTGCCGCAGCGAGTCTGCCGGCGGTGCAATCGCTTTGAAGAAATTCCGGGACCACGTTTTTGCCGAGCACAAGGTTGGCAAGGATCGCCGACGGAGCGTGAATTAGAAGACGGCCAACAAGTGCCTCGATCAGCGATACTTTGTACGCAGCGACCATCGGGACGCCGGCCAGCGCCAATTCGAGTGTCGACGTGCCTGATTTTGTCAGGGCCGCCCGCGCTGTCCGGAACGCCTCGTGCTTTTCGTCTGGATCAGCTGTAACGCGCGCCGGAATAGGCCAGGCCGCAATGGCTGCTCGCGCGACATCGGCAAGTCGCGGCACAGCCGGCACGACGGCCTCGAGCGGACCATATTGTTCGGCGACACGAGCGATCGCTTGGCCGAATACCGGCGCCATGCGCCGAATTTCGCCGGTGCGGCTTCCAGGCAAAACCAGAACCAGAGGGGGATCCGCTCGCCGTAACCGCGCTTCAAGTTCATTTGGCCTTAGATCAACCAGCCGTTCGCTCAAAGGATGCCCGACAAATGTACATGGGGGGCCGCCGAGATCGTTCATCGCTTTTGGTTCAAACGGAAGAAGCGCCAGCACGTGATCGACGTATGTTCGCATCGCGCGCGCCCTGCCCGGACGCCACGCCCAGACGGAAGGGCAAACATAGTCGACGATAGGAATGTCCGGAGCGCGCTCACGCACGCGGCGTGCCACGCGATGAGTGAATTCCGGGCTGTCGATGATGACCAGAACATCCGGTTTTGCGGCGATGACGGCATCGGCAGCTTCACGGATACGCCGCAGGATTTTTGAAAGCATCGCCGGGATCGAAGAAAATCCGACAATCGCGAGGTCCCCAAGGGGAAACAGGCTCGGAACGCCTTCGGCCGCCATATGCGCGCCACCGACACAGGAAAAGTGCGCCTTCCCTTGTGTACGCTCTCTGATCGCCGAAATCAGCGCCGCGCCCAGCCGGTCGCCAGACTCTTCGCCGGCGACCAGAAATACATGCAGGCTCATGTTTTCGACCCGAACGGCACGCCTACAACAAAGAGTCCGGCACGATCCGCTTCGCGCACGACGCTTTCCGCGTCGGCGATCACGGTCTTGTCCGAGACGACTGCAATACCCGCCAGCCCTGCCCGGGCAACCCCGGTCACCGTCTGCGGGCCAATCGAGGGTAAGTCAAAACGCTGGTCTTGGCCGGGCTTGGGTGCCTTCACCAGCACGCCGACACCGGGAGCAACGCCGATGCGCCCGTTCGCGCGTAGTTCGGCAACCCGAGCCAGCATTTGATCCGTGCCTTCCGCAGCCTCCACTGCCAATACGCGCTTTTCGGCCACGACAGCGGCTTGCCCGACGTCGAAAGCCCCGCTCGCCTGCAAATATGCAAAGCCAAACGCAATGTCTTCCCGGTCCTTCTCGGAAGCGTCGACCCGACCGAGTGCTCCCTCCGGGACCAGGATCTCTGGTGCCACCTCATGCGCTCCGACAAGGTGGAATCCCTGTTCTTCAAAAAGCTTGCTCACGCCGGTAAGCAGGTGATTGTCGCCACCGCGATAGGCGCGGATGATCTTCGGCAACGATTTTAGCGCTAAGAAATCGGGACGAAGCGACCACAACGACGGCCTCACCAAACCGCCAATCCACACGACGTCGCGACAACCTGCGGCCCTGGCAAGCCGCGTAAATGCTCCAAATTGCCCAACCCGAAGCCAATGATGCCGATAACGCGCAACCATCGCGGGCTCGGCATGGCCGGAAATCGGAAACAGCACAAGATCGCGACCACGCTTCGCAGCCGAGTCCGCCACCGCCAGAGGCAACGTGCCGCCACCGCAAATCAGCGCGAGCGGGCCGCCCTGACCAACGGCTGTGGCGTTGTTCATGTCTCCTGATCCGCCTCGTTGCGCTTGACCGCCATCGTCAACGGCCGCTTCGCCGAACGAATAAAATCGATAATTTTGTCAACCAGCGGAACGCCGGAATACTCGCTGGCAACCCGATCAACGCGCGTGCGAAACTCTCCTTCACCAAAGAACAGCGCCTGATACGCCGAGCGCACGCGCTGAACGTCCGCCTTGGCCGCACCACGCCGCCGCATGCCGATCACATTGAGTCCAATCAAATCGGCCAGTGGACCGTGCGCCATGCCGAATGGAATGACATCGGCACGCACGCCGCTCAGGCCAACGATCATTGCGCCTTCACCAATGCGGACAAACTGACGAACCGCGACGCCGCCACCAAAGACAACATGGTCACCGATCGTCACGTGGCCACCGAGAACCGTGTTGTTGGCAAAAACGACATGGTTTCCGACCTTGCAATCATGCCCGACATGCGAGCCCACCATAAAGAAACACCGATCGCCAACTTCCGTGACGCCACGATCGTCTTCGGTCCCCGTGCTCATCGTTACGTTTTCGCGGATGTCGCATTCGGCGCCCACGATCAGCCGCGTCGGTCCTCCCCGATAGCTAAACGACTGCGGCGGAGATCCAAGCGACGCAAACGGGTAAATGACCGTCCGCGGCCCTATCGTGGTGTGGCCGCTCAGATTGACGTGAGCAATCAGTTGGCAGCCGTCGCCAACACTCACGTGTGCGCCGATCGTGCAGTACGGACCGATAAGCACGTCTTTTCCGATCGTGGCCCCGGCTTCGATCCGCGCCGAGGGATCGATCATGTGCGCGCTCATGCGTCGGACAGCATGGCCCCAACCTGGGCCTCGGCGACGACCTGACCGGCCACTTTTGCCTCGCCGCGATACCACCACATCGACTTACGTCGCGTAATGCGGTCCATGTGATACTCGATGGTATCGCCGGGCCGCACGGGCTTGCGGAATTTTGCCTTGTCGATGGTAAGAAAAAAGACGGAAGCCGGGTGCGCCCCCGTCGCCGCGATGCAGAGCGCGCCCGCCGTCTGGGCCATGCCCTCGATCATGAGCACACCGGGAAACACGGGATTGCCCGGAAAGTGACCCTGAAAATGCGGCTCGTTGATCGTCACGTTCTTGATACCGATGCCGTGCTCGTCGCCGCGGATGTCGATTATCCGATCCACCATGAGAAACGGATAGCGGTGCGGCAGCAGCTTGAGCACTACCGCGATGTCCATCGCTTCGAGTTTGATCACAGGTTTGTTCATGACGAGCGTCTCATTTGTCGCCCGCGTCTGCGTCGCCCTTCTGGCGCGCGAGCCGCTCAAGTATCATTATTTCGCGGAACCACTGCTTCACCGGCTTTGCCGGCGTTCCACCCCAACGCGCACCTGGCGGCACATCCCCATGGACCACGCTGGTGGCCGCAATCTGCGCGCCTTCGCCGATCGTGACGTTGTTATTCAGGCCAACGCGCGCGCCGAGCACAACAAAATCCTCAAGAGTTGAACTGCCTGAAATTCCGGTCTGGGCAACGATGACGCAGTGCCTGCCAATGCTTACATTGTGGCCCACCTGCACCAGGTTGTCGATCTTGGTGCCCTCGCCAATGATGGTGTCGCGAATGGCTCCGCGATCCACAGTTGTTCCGGCTCCGATTTCGACGTCATCCTGGATGATTACGCGGCCAACCTGAGGCACCTTGAGATGTCCTTTTCCCCCCATCACAAAGCCGAACCCGTCCTGCCCTAAATTGCATCCCGGATGGACAATGACCCGGTCGCCAATGAGAGCATTGCTGATCACCGTGTTGGCGCCAATTGAACAATCGCGACCAATCCGCGTGCCCGCGCCGATCACCGCATTTGCTCCAACGACCGTCCCGCTGCCGATCTCAACCTGCGGGCCGATCACCGCACCAGGCTCGATGCGGGCGCCATTTTCCATGCGCGCGCCGGTGTCCACGTGCGCTCCGGCGAATTCGCCGGGCTTGGACAAAGATGACGGCCGCAAAGCGTGTGGAAATAATTCGCGCGCCACCATAACGAACGCGCGATAGGGCTCGCCGGTGGTCAACACCGAAACGTGCTTCGGCAGCTCTTTTGCAAGCGCTGCCGTCGTCAGGCACGCACCGGCGTGTGTGGTGGCCGCCGCCGCCGCAAAATTCCTACTCTCGAGAAATGTGAGGTCGCGCGGGCCGGCCCGGTCAAGCGGCGCAATATTCACGATCCGGCCTGTCCGCGGCGACCGAGAGGTGATCGCCACGCCGGTTACGCTTGCGATCTGGTCAAGCGTAAGACCCGCGGACTGTCGCAGGAATAAGGGCTCGCTCATCCTGCCGGAATCTGACCCATCGTTCCTGCCAGGCGTCGCCAAGGTCAGAACTTGGTGCCGCCACTGAAGCGGAACACCTGCGTACGGTCGCAAACCTCTCCGCCGCCGACCGGCGTCGCGCAGTACTTCGTGATCGGATAGGCCAGATCGAAACGCAGCGGGCCAAGTGGCGAATCCCAGAGAAAGCCGACACCGACCGAGCTGCGGATCATGGACGCGCTGTTGAGGCCGACCTGGAGCGTTTCACCAGTCACATTCCAGCTTGTCGGTCCTTGATAACTCCACAGCGAGCCCGCGTCAGCGAAAACCGCGACCTTGATGCCGATATCCTTTGGCAGGAAATACAATGGTGTCTGGGCTTCCACGGTCGCACCCCAATAGAGCGATCCGCCGAGCGGATCGTTTGTGGTGCCCGGCGTCAGGTCACGCGGTCCCAGGCCTGCCGGCGCGAAACCGCGCACGAGATTCGGTCCCATTTGAAAGCTATCAAGCATGCGCAATTGCTGACCGCCCCAGCTGGAAATATTGCCGGCTTGCACTTTGAAAACGCTGACAACGTCGCTGATGACTTCGTAGTACGTGCGCGCTTCCACCTGCGTCCTGATGAAATTCACGTCACCCCCAACTCCGGCAAAATCCTGCCTGAGCTCCGTAAAGAGACCGCTGGTCGGCATCCTGTTGTTGTCGAGGGTGTTGTACGAAAGCGTATAACCAACCAGCGAAACGTTCACAGGGCCCGCGGCCAATTCCTTCCTGACCGCAAGCGATGCTTCGCCATCTGCATAACAGCCGCCAAACGGGCCATTGGCCGCAAGACTGGTATCCGAGCCGTTGGCTTCGTTGGTGGGGTTCACGCCTGGGCCGCCGTTGATCCAAGCGTTGCTCGAAAATTGACAGTTATTGTATTGTGTCGGCAGCGTAATCTTCTGCTGATAGAACGTATAGCGCGGCTGAAA
>DATBTA010000195.1:0-9224 GCA_036559505.1 Pseudolabrys sp.
CGAGATCGTCAACGACAACATGCCGTTCCTGGTCGACTCGGTGATGGGCGAGATTGCCGAACGGAAGCCCGAGATTCGCCTGGTTGCACATCCGGTGTTCGGTGTCCGTCGTGCCGGGACCAAGCTCAGTGCAATAGACGCATCTGGCGCTGCGGACACGCGCGAGAGCTTTATCCATATTCATCTCGCACCGATTGGCGATGACACATGCGGCGAACTCACGCGCGCATTGCAAACCGTGCTCGGCGAAGTGCGGCTAGCCGTTCTCGATTGGCGAGCGATGCGCGAGCGAGTCAACGCGAATATCACCGAACTCAAGGCCAATCCGCCACCGCTGCCGGTCGATGAAATCGCTGAAGCGATTCAATTCCTGGAGTGGCTGCTGGCGGACAATTTCACTTTCCTGGGCGTGCGCGACTACAATGTCGACGGCCAGTTACTGCAGCCGGATTTCGACAGCGCGCTCGGAATTATGCGCTCGCGCGAAATTCGGGTTCTGAAGCGTGGCACCGAGCTTCTGGAAATAACGCCCGAGATTATGGCGTTCCTCAAGGAGCCGCGGCTTCTCATCATCGCCAAGGCCAACATTCATTCGCGTGTGCACCGGCGCGCCTATCTCGACTATATCGGGGTCAAGCGTTTTGACTTTTCGGGCAATCTCATCGGAGAACACCGGATCGTCGGGCTGTTCACCTCGACAGCCTATACGCGCGGCGCGCACGGTATTCCCTATCTGCGTCGTAAAATCGCTGCGGTGGAACGGCACGCCGGCTTCGATGCGGCCAGTCATTCCGGCAAGGCGCTGGCCAACGTGCTGGAGCACTATCCGCGCGACGAATTATTTCAGATCGATGAAGATACGCTCTACAATTTCTCGCTTGCTATCCTTCAACTCGATGAACGTCCGCGCGTACGTGTGCTGGCACGCCGCGACCGCTTTGACCGCTTCGTGTCGGTGCTGGTGTACGTGCCACGCGAACGCTACGACAGCCAAATCCGGGCCAAGATAGGCGCTTACCTGGCAAATGCGTTTATCGGTCGTGTTTCGGCGTTCTATCCTTATTTTCCGGATGAAGGCCCCTTGGTGCGCGTGCACTTTATTATCGGTCGCTCCGGCGGACCGACACCCGATATCGAAGGGGCAACGCTCGAGCGCGAGGTCGAGGAGATCATCCGGACCTGGAGCGACGGGCTCAGCGAGGCGCTGGCGCTCGCCAACCCTCCCGACAAGGTGCGTGAGCTGTTCGCCCGTTATCGCGACGCTTTCTCCGAGGGGTTCCACGAAGCCTATGCGCCGGCGATAGCGGCCGTCGATATTCGCGTCATCGAGGGCCTTTCCGACCAACGCCCGCTGGGCGTTGATTTTCATCATCGGCTTGAGGAAGACCAACGCAGCGTCGGTTTGAAGGTATGGAGCGTTGCGCGGCCGCTGCCGCTGTCGGAACGGGTTCCGGTCCTGGAAAACATGGGTTTCCGGGTTGTCGACGAACGCACCTATCACATCGAGCCTCAGGGCCGCGCCGGCGTGTGGTTGCACGACATGTTCCTCACGCGCGCCGATGCCGGCATGATTGATCTCGATGCTGGCGGTGCTCAGCTCGAAACAGCTTTTTTGATGGTCATGCGCGGGGTGGCCGAAAATGACGGCTACAACGCGCTCACGCTGCATGGCGGCCTTGCCTGGCGCGACGTGGCACTTATCCGCACGCTGTCGCGATTCCTGCGCCAGATTCGTGTGCCGTACTCGCAGGATTACATGTGGGCGACACTCGTAAAACATGCCGGCATTGCATCGTGCATCGTCGACTTGTTTCACGCCCGCTTCGACCCGCGCGCGCAATCAGGTCGTGGCGAAAAGCAGAACGCGATCGCCGCCCGTCTCGAAGAGGACCTGCAAAAAGTCGATAGTCTCGATGAGGACCGGATCCTGCGCCATTTCATCAATGCAGCGCAGTCGGCGATCCGCACGAATTTCTACCAGACTGACAAAGATGGTCAGCCGAAACCGCTGATCTCCGTCAAGTTTGAGAGCCGCAAGCTCACGGAGCTGCCGCTGCCGCGTCCGCTCTACGAAATCTTTGTCTATTCACCACGCGTGGAGGGCGTGCATCTGCGCTTCGGCAAGGTCGCACGAGGCGGCATCCGCTGGTCGGACCGGCCGCAAGATTTCCGTACCGAGATCCTCGGGCTGGTAAAGGCGCAGCAGGTCAAGAACGCGGTGATCGTGCCGGTTGGCGCCAAAGGCGGCTTCGTGCCGAAGCTGATGCCGAAAGGCGCTACGCGCGAGGTCGTGCAGGCGGAGGGAGTCGCTACTTACAAGCTCTTCATCTCGTCGCTTCTCGACATCACTGACAATATTGGTCCGGACGGCAAGATCATTCCCCCTGCGAATGTGGTTCGTCACGAGGGCGACGATCCGTATCTTGTGGTCGCGGCCGACAAAGGCACAGCGACGTTCTCCGACATCGCGAACGGCATTTCGGTCGAGCACGATTTTTGGCTGGGCGATGCCTTCGCGTCGGGCGGCTCAGCCGGTTACGACCACAAAGCCATGGGCATCACTGCGCGCGGCGCCTGGGAAGCTGTGAAGCGGCATTTCCGCGAGATGGACGTTGATATCGGTAAGACGCAATTCAACGTGGTTGGCGTCGGCGACATGTCGGGCGACGTGTTCGGCAACGGGATGCTGCGCGAGGACACGATCAGGTTGCTGGCGGCGTTCGATCACCGCGACATCTTCATCGATCCGGATCCTGATCCGGAAAAAAGCTTCGCCGAGCGCAGGCGGCTGTTCGCGTTGCCGCGGTCAAGCTGGCAGGACTATGACAAGGCGCTGATTTCCAAAGGCGGCGGCGTTTATCCGCGCGCGTCGAAGGAAATCCGATTGAGTGCCGAGGCACGAAAGATTTTTAGTGTCGGAGAATCCGTGACGCCGCAGGAGCTGATGAAGGCCATCCTGCGCGTGCAGGCCGATCTCCTCTTCTTCGGCGGTATCGGCACCTACATCCGCGCTTCGAGTGAGAGCGACGAGTCGGCCGGCGATCGCGCCAATGATGCGATCCGCGTCACGGGCGCCGAGCTCAACTGTAAGGTAATCGGGGAGGGCGCCAATCTCGGCATGACGCAGCGCGGCCGCATCGAAGCCGCGCAGCGTGGGATTAGGCTCAACACCGACGCAATCGACAATTCGGCCGGCGTGAACACCTCGGACGTCGAGGTCAACATCAAGATTGCGCTCAGCGCGCCGGTGAGGTCCGGCGCGCTCACGATGGAGAAGCGCAACACATTCCTCGCGGAAATGACCGACGAGGTCGCGCGCCTGGTATTGCGCAACAACTACCAGCAAACGCTTGCGCTTTCGCTGGCGCAACGCCGCGGCCTCGAGGACCTCGGCTTCCAGCAGCGCTTGATGCAGACGCTGGAGCAACGCGGCGAACTCGACCGAGCAGTGGAATTCCTGCCCGACGATATGACGTTGGGTGAGCGGCGCAAGCGTAATACCGGGCTCACGAGGCCCGAACTGGCCGTGCTGCTCGCTTATGCCAAGCTCTCGCTGTACGGCGAACTGCTCGACAGCAAGGTACCCGACGATCCCTATCTCGGGCGTGAGCTCAACCGTTACTTCCCGAAAGAAATGTCGGAACGCTATGCCGACGCCTTGCATGCACATCGGCTGCGGCGTGAGATCATCGCCACGCAGCTGACGAATTCGATGATCAATCGTGGCGGCACCACGCTGATCGTACGCATCGCGGATCAGACCGGAGCGGCGTCGTCATCGATCGCCGCTGCTTTTGCCGCGGTCCGCAACAGCTATGACCTGATCGAGCTCAACGGTGAGATCGACGCGCTCGACAACAAGGTGCCTGGCAAGGTTCAGCTCGACCTTTATGCGGCCGTGCAAAATCTGTTGCTTGACCGGCTGGTCTGGTTCCTGCGCAACGTGGATCTGTCGCACGGACTTGAGAAAATCATCGGCCATTATCGCGACGGCATCGCGCAGGTCGAGAAAGCCCTCGACAAGGCGCTGTCCAAGGCTGCCGGGTCCGCGCGCGATGCCCGTATCGCGGACCTGCGCAAGGCGGGGGTGCCGGAGATGCTGGCGCGCCGCGTCGCCAATCTGTCGGTACTGAAGGCAGCGCCTGATATCGCGCTGGTGGCAGACCGGGCCGCAAAGCCGGTCGACGAAGTCACCGCCACTTATTTTGCGACGGAAGCCTTCTTCCAGCTCGACAGTGTGGCAAGCGCCGTGCCCAACATAGTTGTGTCGGATTATTTCGATCGCCTCGCGCTCGATCGTGCGCTCGATTCGATCGGCGATGCGGAGCGCCGCCTCACCGCGGCCATGGTTGCCAACGGACACGCTGGGGCCGACGCAGTCGAGGAGTGGGTGCGGCCTCGTCAGGCCGAAGTTGAGCGCATCCGCTCGGCGATCCACCAGATCGCTGGGTCCGGCCTCACGCTTTCCAAGCTGTCGGTGGCTGCAAGTCTGCTGGGCGATCTGGCGCGCCAGTAATCGCGCTCAATGCGCGCTAATGCCTGAAATGGCGCGTGCCGGTGAATGCCATCGCGATGTTATGTGCATCGGCGGCCTCGATCACTTTCGCATCGTTCACCGAGCCCCCGGGCTGGATCACTGCGGTTGCGCCGGCTTCGATCGCGACCAGCAAGCCGTCCGGAAACGGGAAGAACGCATCGGACGCAACAACTGAGCCTTTGGTGAGCGGCGCTGGCAGGTTTAGTTCTTTCGCGGCATCTTCCGCCTTGCGCGCAGCGATGCGTGCGGCATCGACGCGACTCATCTGTCCGGCACCGATTCCGACGGTGGCACGACTCTTCGCATAGATGATCGTGTTTGACTTCACGTGCTTGGCGACGCGGAATGCAAAACGCAGATCGGCAAGCTCGGTGTCGCTCGGCTGACGTTTGGTCACGATATGCAGCTGCATCTCGTCGACAACCGCGTTGTCGCGTGACTGCACCAGCAGGCCGCCTGCAACGGACTTTACAGTCAGCCCGCCGACGCGCGGATCGGGCAGGCCACCCGCGACAAGCAGCCGCAAATTCTTTTTCGCCGCGACGATTTTGATCGCGTCGTCGGTCGCGTCGGGCACGATGATGACTTCGGTGAAAATCTCCGTGATCGCCTTCGCAGCCTCGGCGTCAAGTTTGCGGTTAAGCGCAACGATACCGCCGAATGCCGACGTGGAGTCGCAGGCCAGTGCCTTTCGGTACGCATCGAGAAGATCACGTCCTTCCGCAACGCCGCAGGGATTGGCGTGCTTGACGATCACGCAGGCGGCGGTGCGGTTCGGATCGAACTCGGCAACGCATTCATAGGCGGCGTCGGTGTCGTTGATGTTGTTGTAGGAGAGCTGCTTGCCCTGCACCTGACGGGCGGTCGCGACGCCAAAGCGCTGGCCGGGCGAGCGATAGAATGCCGCGGTTTGGTGCGGATTCTCGCCGTATCGCAACGCTTCAGCCAACTTGCCGGCGAAGGCCCGGTAATCGGGGGCATCGTCGTGCAGAATTTCCGCGAACCAGTTTGAAATCGCGGCGTCGTAGGCGGCAGTGCGCGCATAGGCTTTTGCCGCGAGTTTCTGCCGCAACTCGAACGTCACCATGCCGCTATGCGCGGCCATTTCGCCAAGCACCTTTTCATAATCGGTAGAATCGACCACGACGGCAACGTCGGCATGATTCTTGGCGGCCGCGCGGATCATCGCCGGCCCGCCGATATCGATATTCTCGATGCAATCGTCGAACGAGGCGCCCTTCTCGACCGTCGATTCGAACGGATAGAGATTGACCACGAGCAGATCGATCGGCCTGATCTGATGCTGCTCCATTGCCGCGACGTGCTCCTTGTTGCTACGGCTCGCGAGCAAGCCGCCATGCACTTTCGGATGCAGCGTCTTAACGCGGCCGTCCATCATCTCGGGAGAGCCGGTCAGTTCGGCGACATCGACTACGGCAAGTCCGGCATTCTTGAGAGTCTTGGCGGTGCCGCCCGTCGAAATCAGCTCGACGCCGAAGCCCGCCAGCGCGGTGGCAAATGTAACCAGACCGGTCTTGTCGGAGACCGAAAGCAAAGCGCGGTTTACGCGTCGCGGGTGGCTTGCCATGAGGCACGAGCTAGCACATCAACGGGCCTGAAGTGTATTCGACCGTAACGCATGTGAGCACTGCATCCACAAGCATCGATTCTATAGCGGCAATTCCGGCTCGTGAGCGCGGTCGGGACGCGCGCCGGGGCTGGCAGGCGGCGTGTGCCGGAAGCTCCAGCGCACACTGCCCTGCTCCCCCACACGCCCATAAATGACAATTTGCACCGTTCGGCGCGGGCCGTCTGAGCCGGCCAGGAACACGCTTTCCTCGATTTCAACGGAATCGGCCAAAGTTGCGAAGGTCCATACTTCGCGATCCTGCAAAAGTAGGATGACGCCTCGACCGTCAGCGAGGCGGCTCGCCTTGATCGCGGGATGCAGATGAAACCGGACGGCAAATTCGACGCCGGGGCCCGAAGAGCCCGCCCGGCCCTCTGTCGTCGTGAAGCTGTCTTCTCCATCGAGCACCCGGCCATCTGCGCTCAGCCGAATAGCGCGGTGGTGGGTGACGTCGCAGTCGCTTGCATAGCCGTCATGGGAGGCGCGCAGCACTGTGCCACTGGAATCGCGCTCGACATGGACATCGTGTGGCCCGCCCACGATCGGCGTGCCGCCCAGCAGTCGCCGGGCTGCAGCAGATTCGAGAAAATGGCACGACGATTGGTCGTTAATCGTCACGGTCGAGTGCGCCGGCGTCGCACGCGCGACCTGGCGCCAATTCTCCTTGTTGACCGCCGGCAACCCGCAATTGATGACCAGCCGGTGCTGCTTCCACGACATTTCGAACGACAGACAGCCGGCATGAGCCTCCTGACTCACCGCTAGGGGCGGAGCTTTTCCCGTATCCATCAGGAGCGCGGTCTGTCCGGCTTCGATGCGCTGATAGCCCGAATGCGGAGCATTCGAGACGGGCGTGCCCCGTGCATCGTCATAGGCCAGAACGGTGGCGAGCAGATCGACCGGCGTGGGCCCCATGCCATTGAACTGCGCGAAGTTTCCGTCGCCGTGACGGAAGAAGCGCAGCATGGGCATGACTCGGTCGATGGCATTGTTGAGCGCCTGCGGCGGCTGCAACTGACGCGCGGAGAACAACTGACGCAACGGCAACAGGTCGGTCAGCAATTCAATCAGCGTGCCGGGATTTCGGCTGATGTGGCCGCCATCCGGCAGAATTTGCGCGCGCAATTCGTCGATCAGACGACGCACGTTGGAACGCAGATGTCCCGATTGGCCCTGCATGCAAAGCGTTGCGTAACTCAGTGCAATCACAGCCTGCAGGCGAGGCAGACCGTCGCGCGTGTCATTAAGCGTGCGGCGCAGATAGCGCACCTGTCGCGACAGGCTGCGGATAAAGCGTCGATAAAAGCGCGCGTCGGCATCCTGCAAAATAAACGGTGCCTGGCTGAGCCAGCAGATCACACGGCGCGAGAGAACGTCGGCACGCCAGCCTGTCGTGTGCCATCGGCCCTGGATGTTGATCCACTCGTCGATCAGCGAGCGCGCATTGGCGCGCGTAATCGCCGAGTCGGCGGCGCGCAGATGGCGCAGCCAGACGAAGCCGAGCAACGTCACCGCCCATTCGTCGGATGGCGGCGTCATTTCAAAAGGCGACCGGCGGTCGCAGATGACGACCTTGCCGGCAAAGGCAAAGCGCCCGGCGTAGATTTCGCTTGCGCGCGTGGCGTCGGCGGTGCGCAGATCCTGCGGCGCGATCACCAGCCTGTCGGTCTTGGTCGAGGCGAAGCGCCAGCGCAGCAGCGGGTGCGCGTTGATGTGGCCGAGCAGGCTACGGAAGGCGCGGCGCCCGATGAGCACGGAGAGCCTGGCTCGCTCCGCGACCGAAACCCGCATCATCAATCCGTTCGTCCCCTGGTGCGCGTACCGATCCGTAAGCGCGGCTGACACGATAGCGAAGGGTCGGGAAAGCGCCAATATCTCAATCCGCCCGCGGATTTACGCCGATTTACGGGTGAGGCGAGCTGCATAAAAACCGTCGAGCCCACCCCAGCGTGGATCCGAATCAGGCAGGTGCATCGGTAACGTCCGCAAGTCACCATCGTCGGTGACGAATTCACGGCGGTCGAAGACGTCCTGCGGGGTAACAGGCTTTCGCGTCACGCGCGGATCACGCGTGAGCAAGGCGGTGATCTGGTCCTCGCCTTCCTCCGGCTCCAGCGAGCAGACGCAATAGACGAGCGTGCCGCCGGGCTTGAGCATCTCCACAGCGCGATCAAGCAACCGATGTTGCAGTGACGTGAGTGCCGAAAGATCGGCTTCAGTCTTCAGCCAGGGCACGTCGGGGTGGCGGCGGATTGTGCCGGTCGAAGAGCACGGCGCATCGAGCAGGATCGCATCGAACGGTTCCGCTTGCCACTCCAGTGCGTCGGCCGCAACGGTATCCACTTTGAGGCTGAGACGCGCGAAGTTCTCGCGCAGCCGGTTGAGCCGCGCTGGAGAACGGTCGACCGCGGTTACGTTCGCGCCGGCAACAGCGAGCTGCGCCGTTTTTCCACCCGGTGCCGCGCAGAGATCGGCGACCCGCGCCCCGCGCAGATCGCCGAACAGATTTACCGGCAGCGCTGCGGCTGCGTCCTGCACCCACCACGCGCCCTCTGAAAAACCCGGGAGCAAGGAAATTGCGCCATGCGCCGACGTTCGCACGGTTCCCGTTGGCAACACGCGGCCGCGCAGGCGTTCCGCCCAGGAGTCGGCGCTGTCCTTGACCGTGATATCGAGAGCCGGCTCGTGCCCGATCGCCGTCGCAATGGCCCGCGCGGTGTCGCGGCCGTAGGTCTTGCTCCAGCGCTTGAGCAGCCAGTCCGGCGTGTCACGTGAAACGTCGCCCGATTGCGCGGTTGCGCCTAATTGCGCGACACGGCGCAAGACAGCATTTACGAGGCCGGCGTAGCGGGCAGCGCGCCGGTCGGCCTGGGCGAGACGCACCGACAGGTCGACAGCCGCATGGTCGGGGACTTCAAGCCAGAGGATCTGAGCCGCCCCGAGCAGGAGGATGGTCTCGGCGCGCGGCGCGTCGGCGGGGAATCCCTTTTCGAGAAATCCGCCCACCAGATGGCGAAGCGTGCCAAGGCGCCGCAAAACCGTCGCAGCCAGCCGGCG
>DATBTA010000196.1:0-7789 GCA_036559505.1 Pseudolabrys sp.
CTCCTTTGGCGTTCCATTTTGTCATTGCCGGGCTTGACCCGGCAATCCATGATGATGTGCAGCAAAGCCAACCTTACGTGAGGCTCTCAAACGCTGAAATTCGGTCATGGATGCCCGGGTCAAGCCCGGGCATGACGCCAAGAGCATTGCACGCCCGGGAGAAAATCCATGCCCAAGACCCCTGACTATTTTGCCGGAAAGACCATCATCATTACGGGAGCCGCCAGCGGCATCGGCCGGGCCACGGCGCTCATTTTCGCGCGCGAAAAGGCGAACGTCGTGTGCGCTGATATCGACGAAACCGGCGTCAAGGAGACGGCGGAAAAGGTCAACGCGATCGGGAGCCAGGCCCTGGCGCTCACCATTGACGTCACCAAACGCGGGGCGGTCAAGGACATGGTCCAGCTCGCCATCGACGGCTTTGGCACCGTGCATTTTCTGTTCAATTCGGCCGGCGCCGCCATCAGGCGCGCCAAATTTCTCGAGATCGACGATGATCTTTTCGACCGGACGTTCGACCTCAACGTCAAGGGAACGCTCTATCCCATGCAAGCGGTACTGCCGCACATGCTCGCCAACAAGTTCGGCGTGATCGTCAACATGGGCAGCATGTCGCATCGCCGCGGCGGTCCGGGTTCCTCGGTGCATTATGCCGCCGCCAAAGGCGCGGTGGTCACGATGACCATGGGAGTCGCGCGCGAGTTCGCGGCCCAAGGCATTCGCGCACTCTCGATTTCACCCGGACCGGTCCGTACACCCTTTCAGGCCGCGGCCAGCAGCTCCCCCGAGCTCGTCCAGCGCTTTCTCGACGACGTGCCGATGAAACGTTTCGGCGAGCCGGAGGAGATCGGAGAACTCGTCCTCTTCATGTGCTCGGATGCCTGCACGTTCATGACCGCGGACACCGTCTACGTGAACGGTGGCGGCGGCTGGCGCTGAAAAGCCAATGCGCGGGTGTGGACCCGCGCATTGCACTTGTTTTCTTTCGCCAGCCTAGGCCGCGACGTTTAGTAAACTGGCGTTCTCCAGCTCCAGCATGGCTGCCTTTTTTGCATTGGCCATGAGCTCGGCCACCGGGACCGTTGCCATCTCGTTCTCCCGGATCAACGGCAATCGCAAATAAGGCGCCTCGCGAAACCAGACGTACTCGTAGACGTGACCGGTTTCCGCGTGCTCGACGGAAATCGTCCTGCCATGGATCTTGATGCCGAAATCGCGGACGCATCCCTCGGTGGCAAGCTTGGGCGACTGCAAGCCGAAGATCCGGTGCAGGACGGCGTCGATTTCGGTTGGAAAAAACGGCTTGTGCATCACGGCCGTCGCGCCGAGCTTGAATGCCTCGCGTTCACGCGCGGCATTATATTCAGCCGAGATCATCACGACTTTTGCCTGCGGGTTGGCCTGCATCAGCTTGGCAAGGGTCGCATAGCCGTTCAGTCCCGGCATGTTGACGTCGAGGAAGACCACGTCGAACGTCTCGGCGTTGCACCGCTTGACAGCCTCGGCTCCGGAGTGCGCCTCTTCGATGTTCAGATGAAAGATCGAGCTCGCCAGAACCTTGCGCATCACCTTCAGGGAGACCGCTGAATCATCGACCAGCAACACGTGCATCGGCGTCGACACGCGCTCATAGGTCGACAGGATTGCCGCGATATCTTTGTTGCCGAATGGCTTGGTGAGAAACTCGTAAGCCTCAAGCTGCCGCGCGAGATCGATGCAGCGCCGATTGGCCCGCCCCGAAATCAGTGTCACGAACGTCTTGTTGCCGGCAATGCGTGCGGCCCACAGTGCATCCATGCCGCCCATGGTCGGCATATGAACGTCGATGAATGCGAGATCGACACCGTGGTCGAGCGCTTGCAGGCATTCCACGCCGTCAAAAGCATGGACGATGTTCGCAGCGTATTCGGACGGCAACGCGTCGCGAATGAGCTGGTGAACAGTGCTTGCATCATCAGCGATAAGTACTTTCGTCTGTCTTTGCTGCATCAAAAATACCCTCCATCAGCCCACCGCAGTAAAAATGCGTGGCGACCTTAAACGTTCAAGGTCGGCACAAGGACTGCCGAGTTCCTGGCTAATTTGTACTTGGATAAGTGAAGCGATTTTGAGTCAATTGATCGTCGACGTGGCGCCACGCCTTTGGCACCGCGTTAATTTTCCTACGCGCATCCCTCCAATTGGTCGCGCTACTTTGCCGGAGTCGCCAGCGGCTCGCCTTTGCGCACGATGTACACTGCCAAAACCTTGGCGCCGCCTGCGCCGCTCCTGGCATAGTGGATGGCGCTGGAGGCAATCTGGTAGCTCTCGCCCGCCTTCAACCGCTTGGGCGGCTGACCGTCAACCATCAGCACAGACTCGCCTTCCAGCAGGTAGCCGGATTCCGGACCCGGATGCGTGTGGCCCCGATCAGCACGTTCGGCGCGATCTCAGCGATCCCAACCACCGTTTCAAAGTTCCGTGCCTGGCAACCCGAAGAACCTAGCGGGCGGCCCACTCGGGCCAAAGCTTCCTGCCACCTGGGCCCAACGCATCGCTAACAATCGCGTGACGCGACGGAATAACCATGCTCCGGCACAGTTTGTCCGTTTAGAATGAAATTCGGCACCATGGATGCCGGCATCCCGGGGGGAGATATCATGCAAAAGATCACGCTCGTCGCATTTGCCACCGCGGCCTGGCTCGCCGGCCCTGCCCTTGCACAGCAGCCAGCGCCGGCCGGCCCGCCCGTCGGACCCGACTGGTCGAAGATCGAGGTGAAGACCTTCGATCTCGGCAACCGCACCTACATGCTCGAGGGCTTCGGGGGCAACACGACGATTGCAGCCGGCGACGACGGCGTCATCATGGTGGACGGCCAGTTCGCGCAAATGCATGACAAGCTCAAGGCCGCGATCGCCGCCGTCACGCAGCAGCCCGTGCGCTTCCTCGTCAATACGCACTACCACCGCGATCACGTCGGCGGGAATGCGCCGTTCAGCAAAGACGGCGCAGTGGTCGTCGCGCACGAGAATGCGCGTAAGCGTCTAGCCGAAGGCACAACGATGGCCGTGCCGGAAGTCAAATATACGCCGGCGCCTGAGGAAGCGCTTCCGGCGATGACGCACAAAGACGGAATGACGCTGCAGGTGAAAGGCCGCGCCGCGCAACTCAAGCATCCGGTCAACGCCCATACCGACGGCGACACCTTCGTGTATTTCGCCGACGCAAATGTCATTTCGACCGGCGATACTGTCGCGATGGGCCGCTATCCGAACATCGATTTCACCAATGGCGGCAGCCTCAAGGGAATGATCGCCGCATCGGACGCTTATCTGGCGCTCGCCAACGACGGCACCAAGATCGTGCCCGGCCACGGGCCGCTCGCCACCAAGGCGCAACTTGCCGAATTCCGCGCGATGCTCTCGACTGTCCGCGATCGGATGCTGGCACTGATCAAGGAAGGCAAGAGTGAGGCCGATGTCGTCGCTACCAAGCCCTTCGCCGACTTCGATACAAAATTCAAGGCGAACGACCAGGCCAGCACGAACTGGATGCGCGTGGTCTATGAGAGCGTGAAGAGCGAGTAAGCCTGCAAACGCTACCGGCTAGAGAGGCAAATTATCGTGCTTCCGGGCCGGCATCTCGACGTGCTTGTTGCGCAGCATGGCCAGCGCACGGGCGATACGCCGGCGCGTCGAGTGCGGCATGATCACGTCGTCGATATAGCCACGCTCGGCGGCGACAAAGGGCGATAGAAAGCGCTCTTCATATTCCTTGGTGCGCGCCGCGATCTTCTTCGGGTCGTCCATGTCGGCACGGAAAATGATCTCGACCGCCCCTTTCGCGCCCATCACCGCGATCTGCGCCGTCGGCCAGGCGTAGTTCAGGTCGCCCCCGACATGTTTGCTCGCCATCACGTCATAGGCGCCGCCGAAGGCTTTGCGCGTGATCACGGTGACCAGCGGCACAGTGCATTGGCTGTATGCGAACAGAAGCTTGGCGCCGTGCTTGATCAGCCCGCCATATTCCTGGTCGGTGCCGGGAAGGAATCCGGGCACGTCCACAAAAGTGACGATCGGAATGCCGAAAGAATCGCAGAAACGCACAAACCGGGCCGCTTTGCGCGAGGCATCGCTGTCGAGCACCCCGGCAAGGACCATGGGCTGGTTGGCGACAAAGCCGACCGTGCGCCCGGCGATGCGGCCGAAGCCGGTGACGATATTCTTGGCGTAGGTGGACGAGATCTCGAAGAAATCACCCTCGTCCGCGACTTTGAGGATCAATTCCTTGATGTCATAGGGCTTGTTCGGATTGTCCGGCACCAGCGTGTCGAGCGATTCATCGATGCGGTCAGAATCGTCCTGCGCCGGCCATTCCGGCACGCCGCTTTCGTTGTTCGATGGCAGAAAGTCGATCAGCCGGCGCATCTGAAGCAGGCACTCGACGTCGTTCTCGAAGGCGCCGTCGGACACGCCAGACTTGGTCGTATGCACGGACGCGCCACCGAGCTGCTCGGCGGTGACGACTTCGTTGGTCACCGTCTTCACGACATCGGGGCCCGTGACGAACATGTAGCTTGTGTCCTTCACCATGAAGATGAAGTCGGTCATGGCCGGGGAATAGACGTCGCCGCCGGCGCAGGGACCCATGATGACGCTGATTTGCGGGATGACGCCGGAAGCGATCACGTTGCGCTTGAAGACCTCCCCGTAACCGCCAAGGGCTGCCACGCCTTCCTGGATTCGTGCGCCGCCGGCATCGAACAGGCCGATGATCGGACAGCGCGCCCGCATCGCCATGTCCTGCACCTTGATGATCTTCTGCGCGTGGGTCTCGGACAGGGACCCGCCAAACACCGTGAAATCCTTCGAGAAGAGATAGACGGCGCGCCCGTTCACCGTTCCCCAGCCGGTGACGACGCCGTCGCCGGGGATCTTCGACTTCTCCATGCCGAATTCGTTGGAGCGGTGCTCGACGAACATGTCGAATTCCTCGAAGGAACCCTTGTCGAGGATGAGCTCGATGCGTTCGCGGGCCGTCAGCTTTCCGCGCTTGTGCTGAGCCTCGATGCGCGCCTTGCCGCCGCCGAGGCGGGCCTCCTCACGGCGCTTCTCAAGTCTGTCGAGGATGTCCTTCATTTCGCTCTCACCGCTGCCCGTCGCCGGGTCAGAATCCCGCCAGAGGCATACCATGGGAGACCAGTATCGTCATTGGAGAGGCTTGGCACCGCCCCCAAAGACTGCTTACAAGCCGGGGCATGAGCGAGCATCAGACCGCAGTCGAACTAATCCAGCAGGGCCTCGTGCACCATCGTGCGGGGCAGATTTCGCTCGCCTTGGACCGCTATACCCAGGTTTTGCGCAACGACCCGCAAAACGCTGACGCGCTGTACTACATCGGCGTTATTGCCTGTCACGAAGGCCAGTTTCAGCAGGGCATCGATCTTGCGCGCCGATCCTTGTCATTCCGCCCCGGGCAGGCACGTGCTCACAATCTGATCGGCAAGGCGCTGCATCGGATGGGAGATCCCAAAGATGCACTCGAAAGCTTCGACAGGGCGCTCGAATGCGACGTCAATTTTGCCGATGCCTATGGCAACCGCGCAAATATGCTGGCCGAGCTCGGCCGCCATGCCGAAGCGATAGCGAGCTTCGACCGCGCCGTCGCGCTCAACCCGAGGTCAGCGACGGATTGGCTCAACCGCGGCGCCACCTTGCATGGCATTGGCCGCGTCGAGGACGCCATCGCGAGTTATGACAAGGCAATTGCGCTCGATCCGGATTTCTGCGTGACGCACAACAATCGCGCGCATGCCCTGCTCGATGCAGGGCGCAACGATGAGGCACTTGCCGCCTATGACCGCGCGATCGCGCTTGAGCCGAAAATGGCGGAGGCCTATCTCGGCCGGGCAGTTGTGCTGAAAAAACTCGCCCGGCTCGACGACGCCCTCGCCAGCGTCGACAAGGCAATCGGGATGAAGGACGATGTTGCCAAGATGCATGAGGCGCGCGCCTCTCTCTTGCGCGATCTCGGGCGGGACGATGATGCACGCGCGGCCGATGCCAGAGCTGCCGCACTCGCCGCAAAGGTCGGCGGAAGCAACTCGAGCCCATCGCCCGCAAATTAAAGTTGCAAATTTATGGAACTTTCAGTCGGTTCCGGTCGTTTGGCGGGATAGTCAGAAGGACATCCTCCATGAATCACGCCATCTCCCGCGGCACCGCGCCGCGCCTTGCTACTCCTACCGATCTGGGCGCCAATGCCGCCAAAGACATCGCCGGTGCCATCAACGGCATCCTGGCCGACACCTTTGCGCTTTATCTCAAGACCAAGAATTTCCACTGGCACATCAGTGGCCCGCATTTCCGCGACTACCACTTGCTGCTCGACGAGCAGGCCGAGCAGATCTTTGCCACGACCGACGTCCTCGCCGAGCGCGTCCGCAAAATCGGACAGCCGACTTTGCGCTCGATCGGAGATATTTCGCGCCAGCAGAGGTTGTCCGATAACGATGCCCCCTATGTCGAGCCGCAGGACATGCTGGCGGAATTGCGCGACGACAATCAGCGCGTCGTTGCGTCGATGCGCGAAGCGCACAACGTCTGCGACGAGCACAATGACGTCGCGACCGCAAGCCTTTTGGAGACCTTCATCGACGACGCCGAAAAGCGCGTGTGGTTTCTCTACGAAGCAAGCCGCAAGGGCGACCCGACCGGTCACTAGCCACAGTTAGCCCGTCAGGATCAGTACACTCGCCGCTGCGTGGAATTCCGCCTCGTGGAACGCGCGGCGCTGGAGCGCCAGCTCGTCACGGCCCCACTGCGACATCTGCCAGTCTTCGTCAACATGTGCCGCCGACCAGACCTCGCCGGGATCGAGCGCCCGGTGGGCAAGCGCGACCGCGAGCAGACCTGACCCCGTGAGCGTGGTAATCGATGAAACGGCGCCGAGCCGCCACGGCTCCGTGGGAATAGCGGAACGCAAAGCCTCAACGGATTCGCGCGGCTGGGCGACGTGCATGACACCTTGCGCCAGCACGAAGCGCACGTTGAACCGGTCGCGTGCCCAGGCCAGGACCGGATCCCATGCGCGCGCCTGCTTTTCGACCAGACCGGCAGGCGCCTCCGCGCGATAGAAGACCAGATCGGTTCGCAGATATTTCTCGATCTCGTCGGCGACAGGCCGCGGCGCGTCGCAAACCGCATCGATAATGGCGTTGGCCAGCCGTGTCAGCGGCATGCGCGCCGGATCGACCACGTCGCGTTGCAAATTCCATTCACTGGCGATTGCTTCAGCGAGCTCGCGTGTTGGCGCGTTCAAGATGCGCCGCGCCGGCGTTTTAACCGGTTTCCCATCGAGCAGGATCGCACTTCCCTCGTCGACATGCGCGGTTTCGTAGAACCGCTTGCGCAAATTCGACTGCACAGCGCGACGCGCCGCTTCGACCGGATCGAGCGGCTGGTTTTCGAATATCTCGGTAAATATGTCGCGCATCCGATGGTTGTGATTGTGCGCCGCAACAACGGCGGAACCAAGCCTGTGGAGCGTCTAAACGGGATCATGATAAGCGCCGCTGGCGCGTACCAAAATCGCCCTGCTCCGGACATTAGACCGCCGCTTTCAGAGAGCGAAAAACCTATCTGAGACTTGCGGTTGATAGGCCTCAACCATGACGGAAGGATAGGTAGCCTTGCGGGTTCGTACCCAATAATATCCGCCCGGAATCGCACCGGGAAACAAGGCCAATTGAGGACAATCGCCGCCGGGGCTGTGACGCGACACCGTTTATTTGGTGCGGAGTAACGGG
>DATBTA010000197.1:0-8967 GCA_036559505.1 Pseudolabrys sp.
TCTGCGACCACGGTCGATGACACCGTCATGCCCTTCGAAGTCGCCAAGCTCGACCTGCGTGGCCGGGTGGTCCGGCTCGGGCCAGCCGTGGACGAAATTCTCGCACGACATGCCTATCCGCAGCCGGTGGCAAAGCTGCTCGGTGAGGCCATCGTGCTGACAGTTATGTTGGGCTCGGCAGTGAAGATTGACGGCCGTTTCATCCTGCAGACGCGGAGCGATGGTCCGGTTCGGATGCTAGTCGTGGACTTCATCGCGCCCGACAAGGTACGCGCCTGCGCGCATTTTGACAAAAGTCGCGTGGCGGCGGCGGTTGCATCCGGCGACGCTGATGGAGGTGCACTGCTCGGCAAAGGTCATCTCGCGATGACCATCGATCAGGGCCCCGACATGAATCGCTATCAGGGCCTCGTCGCGCTCGACGGCAACTCGCTGGAGGACGTCGCCCACGAGTATTTCCTGCGCTCGGAACAGATTCCGACGCGCGTGCGCCTCGCGGTCGCCGAAGAACTGCGCGCCGAAGCGGGCGGAATGCGCCACCGTTGGCGCGCCGGCGGCATGATGCTGCAATTCCTGCCGAAAGCGCCGGAACGCGCGCGTGTCGCCGATCTTGACCCCGGCGACGCGCCCGAAGGCACCGCGCCGCATGTGATTGAGGAAGACGACGCCTGGGTTGAAGGTCAGGCACTGATTTCGACCGTCGAGGATGTCGAACTGATCGATCCTTCACTTTCGAGCGAGCGGCTGGTCTATAGCCTGTTCCATGAGCCCGGCGTTCGCGTCTTCCGTGCCAATCCGTTGCGCGCGGAATGCTCGTGCTCACGCGCAAACGTCGAGGCCATGCTGAAGAGCTTTTCGCAGGATGACCGCGACCACATGGTCGAGGACGGCAAGATTTCGGTCACCTGCGAGTTTTGCAGCGCCAACTATGAATTTGCCCCGGCCGATGTCGGGGCAAAATCTAGTTGATGGTCCGCTCGGCGTGGGATGAATCGAGCGAGAAGGCGGGGATCTCGATGTCAAAGTGCTCGCCCGCCTGGGTCACCATGCCGTAGCTTCCCACCATGAAGCCCGACGGCGTTGGCAACGGAACGCCGCTGGTGTACTCGAACGATTCAGTCGGCTTGAGCACCGGCTCTTCGCCCACCACGCCCGGCCCTTTCACCTCCTGCAGCCGACCCTGCGCATCGGTGATACGCCAATGCCGGGTTTTAAGCTGCACGGTCTCGGCGCCAAGATTCGTGATGTTGATGGTGTACGCCCAGAAGAAATACCCGTTGCTCGGCGACGACCGCTCCGAGACGAACCGGGGCGTGACCGTGACTTCGATCTTGCGGGTTACGGCGCGATACATCGCCATGCCGTACAATTTACTCAGTCGGGGCTTGCCATTCGCTTGATGTCCGCGATTATTGCCGAAAGAGCACTCAAAAGAAAAGCCGCACATGGCCCCGGTTTCGACGGAACGCGATCTACGGCTGGATTTGTTCCGCGGTATTGCGCTTTGGCTGATCTTTCTTGACCACATTCCGTCCAACGCGGTGAGTTGGGTCACGATCCGCAATTACGGCTTCAGCGACGCGACGGAGATTTTTGTCTTCATCTCAGGCTACACGGCGGCGTTCGTCTATGGCCGGGCAATGCGGCAACACGGCTTTGTCATTGCCTCGGCGCGCGTGCTCAAGCGCGCCTGGCAGGTCTACATTGCACACGTGTTCCTATTGGCGATCTACCTCGCCGAAATTGCCTATGTCGCGAACAGCTTCGACAACCCGCTTTACAGCGAAGAAATGGGCGTTCTCGATTTCCTGAAAAATCCCGATGTCACCATTTTCCAGGCGCTGCTTCTCAAGTTCAAGCCGGTGAACATGGATGTGCTGCCGCTCTACATCCTGCTTCTCGCCTGGTTTCCGCCGATGCTCTGGCTTTTGCTGCGCGCGCCGTCGATCGCGTTGATCTCGTCGGCAGTCCTTTATGTCCTGATGTGGTTCTTCGAGTGGAACCTTCCCGCATGGCCAAGCGGGACATGGGTCTTCAATCCGTTTGCCTGGCAACTGCTGTTCGTGTTCGGCGCCTGGTGCGCGCTCGGCGGCGCACAGAACCTGTCACGCTGGATCAATTCGCGATTCGTGGTTGGGCTTGCGATTGCCTATCTCATATTTGCGTTCTGCATTGCGATGACGTGGTACTTCCCGCGCCTGGCCGTCTATGTGCCGAAATTCGTTGGAGAGGCGATCTATCCGATCGACAAGACCAATCTCGACGTATTGCGCATTCTCCACTTCCTGTCGCTGGCGGTCATCACGGTCGCTTTCGTGCCGAATGACTGGCCGGCCCTGAAGTCACGAATCTTGTGGCCGGCGATCGTCTGCGGCCAACATTCCCTGGAGACCTTCTGCCTCGGCGTATTCCTCTCTTTTGCAGGCCATTTCATGTTTACCGAGGTTTCCAATCGGCTGTTCATGCATGTCGCTGTCAGTGTCGGCGGGATCGCCATCATGGTAGCAATTGCGGCAATGCTTTCGTGGTATAAGCAAGCAGAACGGCAGGGCGGAGGGCCGCGCCCGCCTGCCGCAAGGCCGGGACTGGCGGGGGGCGACGCATGAGGTGGCGTGTGCTTTTGCTGGCACTACTGGTGCTGGCGGGGCCGGCATGGGCCGAGCTACCCGCGGAGTGCGGCGTTGCCGTGCATCTCGTCGAAACCAGCTATCCGCTTCCGAAAGTCAAGCGCGCGATCGCGGAGAAAAAACTCGACGTTCTTGTTGTCGGTGCCGGCTCATCGCAGTTGCCCGGCGCAAACGGAGCAAAGAACGCATACCCGGCGCGATTGCAGCAAGCACTCGCCGATCAGCTGAAGGGCGTTGAGGTCAAAGTAACGACCGACGTCAAAGCGACCCGCACCGCTGGCGAGATGGTTAAGGCGCTGCCGGCCAATCTCGCCGCTGCAAAACCCGCATTGATGATTTGGCAGACCGGTACAACCGACGCGATGCGCGCCGTTGACCCTGACCAATTCAGCCACGCGCTCGACCAAGGTATAAACATCACTCGTGGCGTCGGCGCGGACGTGGTTCTGGTAAACGCGCAATACAGCCCGCGAACCGAATCGATGATCGCCTTGAGCACTTATTCCGAAGACATGCGCTGGGTTGCATTGCAGCAAGAAGTGCCGCTTTTCGACCGATTCAGCATTATGCGGCTTTGGTCCGACCTCGGGACGTTCGATTTATACTCTGCCACGAAAAAACTTGACATTGCCGAGCGGGTTCATGATTGCATAGGGCGGCTGCTGGCTGATCTCGTGATCATGGCAGTCAAACCAGAAGGGCCGCCGACCAACGGCAGCCGCTAAATTGATTTCAGGGACGGGAATTTGGTGAGCGACCAGCCTGGACAACGGCTAATGACATCGGCGACAGCCGCCGCCTTGCTCGTGGGGCTGGCGCTGGCTTTGCCTGCGCGCGCCGACACCGTCACTCCAGCTTGCGTTGCGCCGCTGGATCTCATCCGTCTTGCTAATCCGCTTCCGCGCGTCGCGCAGAAAGTCGCTTCCGGCCAACCGGTCACGATCGTTGCCATCGGCTCATCGTCGACGTCCGGGGCAGGCGCGAGCTCGCCGGCCGCAAACTACCCGAGCCGGCTTGCAATCGAGCTCAAGCAGCATTTCCCGAAGCTGTCATTCACCGTGCTCAACCGCGGCGTCGGCGGCGAGGAAGTCGCCGACATGCTCAGCCGCTTCGATTCCGCTGTTCTTGCGGAAAAACCGGATCTCGTGCTGTGGCAGCTCGGGACGAACTCAGTCATCCGCGGCCACAAGCTCGGTGGCCAAGATGCACTGATCCGCGCCGGTCTCGCAAAAATCCGCGCCATCGGCGCCGATATCGTGCTGATCGATCCGCAGTTCGCGCCAAAGGTCATCTCAAAGCCCGATGCCGAACGCATGGTCACGCTGATTTCGGCGACTGCAAAGCGCGAAGATGTTGATCTCTTCCGCCGCTTCGATGTCATGCGGCACTGGCACGACGTCGATCAGATCGGCTTCGAGACGTTTGTTTCGCCCGACGGGCTCCACATGAATGATTGGAGCTACGCCTGCATGGCGAAAGGTCTCGGCAGCGCCATCGCCGAAGCCGCGCAGCGGCCGGTGATGTCCGCAACGGCGGCTCCCGTCCGTTAAGAGCCTCGTCAGGCTTTTTCCAACGCCGTCGTCAAATCTTCGATCAGATCGTCAGCATGCTCGAGTCCGGCCGAAAACCGGACCAGCCCGTCGCCAATTCCGAGCTCGGCGCGTTGTTCCGGTGTCAGCCGCTGGTGCGTTGTGGTCGTCGGATGCGTGACCAGGCTTTTCGCGTCACCGAGGTTATTGGTGATGCCGATAAGGCTGAGCGCGTTGAGAAAGCGGAAAGCGCCTTCTTTCCCGCCTTTGACCTCGAACGAGCATAGCGTCGAGCCGGCCCGCATCTGTTTACGAATGATGTCGGCCTGCGGATGGTCGGGGCGGCCGGGATAAATCAGCCGCGAGATCTTCTTGTGTCCTGCGAGCGCGCTGGCGACTGCGCCGGCGTTCGCGGTCTGCCGCTCGACGCGCACGGGCAGAGTCTCCAGGCCCTTGAGCAGGATCCACGCGTTGAACGGCGACAGCGACGGCCCCGTCTGGCGCAGGATCTGATGGTAGTGGTCGAGGATCAGTTTTTCGGAGCCCAGGATGATACCGCCAAGGACGCGACCCTGGCCATCGATGTGCTTGGTGGCCGAATAGACCACGCAATCGGCGCCCAGCTTGAGCGGGCTCTGGTACAGCGGCGTGGCAAAGACGTTGTCGACAACCAGTTTCGCGCCGACGCCATGGGCGATCTCGGCAACCGCGGCGATGTCGATCACTTCGAGCGTGGGGTTGGTCGGTGATTCCAGGAAAAACGCCTTGGTGTTTTTCTGCGTCGCCTTTTTCCACGCGTCGAGATCGGTGCCGTTGACCAGCGTCGATGTGACGCCGAAACGCGGCAGCCACTCCTCGATAACCCAGCGGCACGAGCCGAACAGCGCCTTGGCCGCGACCACATGATCGCCGGCCCGCACGAGGCCCATGATTGCCGTCGTCACCGCCGCCATTCCGGTCGCGGTCGAACGCGCCGCCTCCGCATCTTCGAACGCCGCCATGCGCTGCTCGAACATGCTCATGGTCGGGTTCGAGTAGCGTGAATAGACGTAACCCGGGATCTTTCCGGAGAAGCGTGCCTCGCACTCCTCGGCCGTCGGATAGACGTAGCCTTGGGTGAGGAACAACGCCTCCGAGGTTTCGCCGAATTGCGAGCGCAGCGTGCCGGCATGAACCAGGCGGGTTTCGGGACGGTAGGTCTTGGACGACGTAGGCATCACGGCCTCCTTTAAGCCTTGCGCATGGCCTTTTCCGAAAACCGGGAACCGCTTTTCGGGGCCATGCGCGTGGCCAACAAAAAACCGGCCGGAGAAATATCTCGGCCGGGCTCACGCGTCCCCGGCCTTTTAGCGAGTTGTTTAACGTGGCTGCAAGCCGGCCGGCTCAAATGACCACGGGATAATGCATTTGTAGCGGGAGGCACCGCTTCCCGTCAAGGCGCTCCTCAGGTTAGATCGGCGCGACTTAGACGCAGGGCCGCCGTGACGCTTTCTTTCGCCATCGAGGACAAAGGTATCTTGCCCGACCGGATGATCGCGGCGCTCGCCGCGGACGGCGCGATTCTGTCGGAAAACAAGTTCGTGCCCGATCAGATTCAGCCTGCCAGCCTCGATCTTCGGCTGGGCGAGGTCGCTTATCGCGTGCGCGCGAGCTTTCTACCGGGCCGCACGACCGTCGCCAGGCGCATCGACGAGCTCAAGCTGCACGAGATTTCATTGAGCGACGGCGCGGTCCTCGAAACGGGCTGCGTCTATATCGTGCCGCTGCAGGAAAGCCTCGCGCTGCCGGAGGAAATTTCGGCGGCAGCCAATCCGAAGAGCTCGACCGGCCGGCTCGACGTGTTCACGCGCGTGATCGCCGACGAGACACGCGGCTTCGACCGCATCGGAGCTGGCTACCATGGGCCGCTTTATGCCGAAATCAGCCCGCGCACTTTTCCTGTCTTGGTGCGCGAGGGATCGCGCCTGTCGCAGATCCGCTTCCGCCGCGGCCACGCTTTGCTGGCCGCGCAAGCTTTGCGTGAGCTGCACGCGCGCGAGCGCCTGGTCGATTCCGACAAGGCCGATGTCAGCGAGGGCGTCGCGGTCGGCGTTGACTTGTCGGGATTGGGGCCGGGCGGCCTTGTGGGCTATCGCGCCAAGCGCCATACCGGGCTCATCGATGTCGAAAGGCGCGGCGGTTATACGGTCCTCGACTTCTGGGAGCCGATGCAGGCGCGGCCGGACAAGAGCCTGATCCTCGATCCGAACGAGTTCTACATTCTTGCATCGAAGGAAGCGGTGCAGGTGCCGCCTGACTATGCGGCCGAAATGGTGCCGTTCGATCCGCTGGTCGGCGAATTCCGCGTCCACTATGCCGGATTTTTCGATCCCGGCTTCGGCTATGCCGGCGCCGGAGGGAAAGGTGCGCGCGCCGTTCTCGAAGTGCGCTCGCGTGAGGTGCCGTTCATCCTCGAGCACGGTCAGATCGTCGGGCGACTCGTGTACGAGAAGATGCTTGCAAAGCCTGAAAAACTATACGGGCAGGGCATCGGTTCGAACTATCAGGCGCAGAGCCTGAAGCTGTCGAAGCATTTCAAGAGCTAGCGCGCGGTCTGCGTTTTTTGCGACCGGTTTGATGCCATAGCGCCGTCGCGCGGCGTGAGCCGGTACCACGCCACGAGGCCGGGCTCGAATTGCGCGCGCGCGTGCCGCGACCAGAGCGGCGGTGAGTGGTCGCCGACCATGAGAATGTCAGCCGGCCCGATGCTCGGGTCGAGCGCCAGCTTCGAAACGGCCGCGAACACGTCGTGCCAGAGCTCGGCCATTTCGCAGACGTGGACGTGCCGGAATACGCCGGCGTCGTTTTTGCATCCGAAATCGGCCAGCGCCTGGCCCGGAGCAACGGGAATATGGGTGTTGAGTGTCAGCCAGTAGATGAATTTAGGCTTCTTGCTGAAGGTGGCTTCCTGCGCGATGATCGGCGGCAGGTCGGCGTCGCACACGCCACGGAAGGCGTTACCGCAAAGGCGGTGCGTTACCTTCACAAGCTCTTCGCCGAAGACTTCCTTATCAAAGCCGATGACCGGATACCATTCGTCGCGCTCGAACATGCTGTGATGGAATGCGTGCACGGCCATGGTGGCGTAGCCGCGTGTCCGAAGCCGTCCGGGCAGGCAGGACTGGCCGTGGGTTTTGGTGAATTCCAGATAAGGTTCGCGCGTGTCGCACAGCTCGCGCATCTCCCCCGAGGTCGTCGACCCGTAGTAGACGACGCTGCCGGTGGAGACCCGGTATTTATCTGTGATGCGCGGCTCGAACAGCGGCGAATCCACCTGCCGGCGTGCCGTGGGGTCGCCCAGGTAGCCGAGGCCTTCCACCATCACCAGGATTACGTTGCGCCCGTTGGCCCCGGCAATCGCGTTGAATCCCGATTTGGCGGCTGCCGACTCGATCGGCACGTTGCGTCCAAGCAACGCGCCGAACTGATAGTGCGGCGATACGTTTGTCACGAAATCGACGCCCGCAAACAGCAGCGCCGCCGCAAACATCGCAACGATATTGGCCCGCAGCAATGTTTCGCGACGGTACAGCAGCCAAAGAGTCACAGCCGAGGTCACCATCAGCACGCCGATAAGCGCCCCATAGAGTGGTGACTGGAAAACGTGGACATGTTGCGCATGATCGAGCGCGGTCACGAGTTCGCTCGGCGCCAGGCCGAAGCTGACCGAAATCGTCCAGACCAGGTCGAATGCCAGAATGCCCAGAAAGAGAACGACGGTTAGCACGAACGGAATGCGCCGGGCGCACACTGCAAGCATGGCGTAGGCCATGATCGAGACCGTGCGTGGCGGGAGCGACACGTCGAGGAGCGAGCCCAGCGTCGCGATGCTCAGGAGGTTGGGCAAAATAAGTCCGGCCGCGATCACCACGGCGGTGGGCGAGCGCAACCATGCGCGGAAATTCCAGCGTTCGCTGGATGTCTTGCGCTTGGCCTTACGGGAAATATGGCGGGGCGGCATGCGGGGCGCATAGTAGCTTTGCACCGTAAATCAATGCTTTATGCGTCGGACTATAAATCGTTAAGGTTGTAACTGCGTGCGATCATTGCGTTTACGGAAGCGTGATCTGCAGGGCGGCAAGACGTCAGTTCCTTGCCGGGCCCGCTCGCCTTTCGCTATGGTCGCCACGCGCGGGCGTAGTTCAATGGTAGAACGGCAGCTTCCCAAGCTGCATACGAGGGTTCGATTCCCTTCGCCCGCTCCAATGCCGGTTGTATGACCAAGCCAACATATGTCCGCTTCTGACCCAAAGCGGGCATTCTCACCTCGGTCCCGACCCCTCGCCCGTCGCAGCACTGCCCGGGTTTGCCGGTGCGTTCAGAACAGCGGCGCAAGCGGGTGGCAAATCTTTAAGTTTCAGCCCTTTGGCGAACGGTGAAGCGACGTTGGGAATTATGAGACGTAAGATCCAATCGGCGAACCAATAGTTGAGCGACTTATCACAACCATCGCCCTTTGGAACCGGGGGCTGTGCGCGACAATCTGGTGAATCAGCGGGACACTTTAGACGCACGTGGATGTGGTCGGCGTGTCCATACCAAGGGCGAACTTTGGACATCCAAGCTTCATCCTTTGCACTTTTGACGCGGCATAACTCCTTTTTGATCGCGGCATTGACTAAGACCCGCTCCACCTGAGGCTGTTCGGCCGCTGTTCGAATAAACGCGATGTGAGCGGCACTCCAAAGTTTCTCATTGACGCGCTTTCCATCGGCTGCAACCACGTTGGGAGCTAAAATTTTTTCACGTTCTTCTGTACTCAAGACCCGATC
>DATBTA010000198.1:0-3476 GCA_036559505.1 Pseudolabrys sp.
GCATTCGCGCTCGAAGATCGTCGGTTGCCGGCGCTGTCTCGATCTCTGCCCGGCCGGCGCGATTGCGCCCGCCGGCGATCACGTCGCCATTGACCCGCATATCTGCGCGGGATGCGGGCAATGCGCCGCCGCCTGCCCGACTGGTGCTGCAGCCTATGCGCTGCCGCCATCGGACGCGCTGTTGGGAAAAATGCGGATTCTGCTTGCCGCCTATCGTGAGGCGGGCGGTGTGCAGCCCATCGTCATGTTTCATGACGCCGAGCACGGCGGCACGTTGATCGACGCGCTCGCCCGGCATGGCGACGGACTGCCGGCGAACGTGCTGCCGGTCGAGGTCAACGAGGTCACGCAGGTCGGACTGGAGTCCGTCGCGGGCGCCATTGCTTATGGCGCAACCGCAGTGCGAATGCTGGTCCGCGCCAAGCCGCGCCACGATATCGCCGGCCTGCAAAAAACGATCGCGTTGGCCGAACCGATCCTCGCCGGCCTCGGCTTCAATGGCGCGCGCATTGCAACTATTGAGACCGACGATCCCGATGCGCTGGGCGACGCCCTGCGGGCGATAGCTTCTCTTCCGGCGACGGCGAAGCCCGCGTCTTTTGCGGCAACCGGCCGCAAACGCGAGGTGATGCGACTCGCATTGCGCGAACTACATGCGGCCGCGCCGGCGCCCGTCGATATCGTACCGCTGCCTGCCGGCGCGCCGTTTGGCACGGTCGAGGTGAATGTCGAAGGCTGCACGCTGTGCCTCTCCTGCGTGTCGGCGTGCCCGACCGGCGCGCTTTCGGACGATCCTGAACGACCGACGCTACGCTTCGCCGAGGACGCCTGCGTCCAGTGCGGACTGTGCAAGGCAACGTGCCCGGAAAAGGTGATCAGCCTGAAGCCGCAGATCGATTTCCGCGCCGCCACTGCCATGAACCGCGTCATCAAGCAGGAAGATCCCGCCGAGTGCATCCGCTGCGGCAAGCCTTTCGGCGTTAAAAGCTCCGTCGAGCGCGTCGTTGCCAAGCTCGAAGGCAAGCACTGGATGTATAAAGACTCGAAGAAGCGCCTCGACGTCATCCGTATGTGCGACAATTGCCGCGTCGAAGCGATGGCGGAGGAACAATTCGACCCGTTTGGCGCCCCGCATCGGCCCCCGGTGCGCACCACCGAAGACTATTTGCGCGAGCGCGAGGAAAAGGGCGAAAGCTAGCTACTTTTTCGTGGCCTTCGCCAGAAAATCCACCAGCGCCTTGCGGTCTTCCGTGGATCCGATCGTCTGCTCCGGCATCTTGGTGCCGGGCGTGTAGCTCGCCGGCCCGACCTCGAACAGCTTCGACACGGTTTCCGGCGTCCACACGATGTCGAGCTTTTTCAGCGCCGGTGAGAAATTGTAGCCGGGCAGTGTCGCGATGCGGCGCCCGAATATTCCGGACAAAGTGGGCCCGGCCTTGTTGCCTTCGTCGGAAGATAATGTGTGGCAGGCGATACAGGCGCGGAAGATCTCGGCGCCATGGTCGCCGGCATAGGCCGCAAGCGGATCGTCCGGCGTGCCGACCACCGCCGCCCCGATCGGTTCGCCGTTCGACGCATCCCAGCGGCGGATCATCCGGTCGGCGCCGCCGGTGAGCAAAATGCGGCTGTCAGGAAAAAACGCCACCGACCAAACCGGCAGACCCGGGCCGACAAGCGTGTGAGCGAGCTTGCGCGATTTCCGCTCGATGAGCGCAACGGAGCCGCGAATGCCGGCGGCCGCAACGAGATTTCCGTCGGGCGAAATCGCAAGGGCAATGACGGGGTTGGGCGAGGCTTCAACCTCGTCGAGCGTTTCGCCGGCCGGTGACAGGAAGTAGACCTTGCCGTTTGCGCCTGCTGTCGCGATTTCGCCGTCGGGCGCGACGGCGACGGCATTGAGCGGCGTCGGCAACGTATGAACGGCGGGGCTGCCGCCGGCGAGCGGCCAGATACGCAGCGTCGCGTCGTAGCCCGCGCTTACCACACTTTTTCCATCCGGCGTGAACGCAACGCCGTTGACGTTCTGCCCGTGGCCCTCGAGCACCCGCACCGGCCCGCCGTTCACCGGCCACAAACGGACACTGCGATCCCATGACGCCGACGCAATCACGCTGCCGTCCGGTGACACCGCGAGGTTGGAAACCGGGCCGGAATGGCCATCAAAGACTTTTTCCGGCTGCGTCTGCCCGGCAGACCAGACTGCAATGTGTGTATCCGCGCCGGCTGTTACGACGCGTCCGTCCTTGAGATAGACGACGGCATTCACCGCGTCATCATGAAAGCGAAGAACCTGCTCAGCAGTATTGCGCGATAGCGACCAGCGAATCGCAGATGTGTCGAAGCTGCCGGAGATCGCATGGGTCCCGTCGGGCGAAATTGCCAGCGCCTTCACCGGACCACCGTGACCGCGCAATTGAGCGTGCGCAGGGATGAGCGCGAGCGGGCACAGGAGCAAGCCGAGACAAAGATGCTTCGTCCAAAAGGTCATAACGATCCGATATAAAGTATTGGCCTGAGTTTAGAACATTTTGAGGCATGCCGGTGCCGATTCCACCTCACTTTCGCGTTGTCGTAAACGAGGTTTGGATATACGGCCGCACGGCGGTTAACCGATACGATACGATCGTCCGCTACGACGGTTCCCGCCCTGCAGGAAATCGGCCTCACGCTCCTCGATGCGTTTTCTTTCATACAACCTTCGCAATGCGGGCATCCGCGAGGAGGCTGTTTCGAGCACCTGGGGTTATCGGCGCGACGCCGTCGTCGATCTGATCACAAAAGAAAATCCCGACGTGCTTGCTCTGCAGGAAGATAGCAGCGAGCAACTGGACTACATCCGGAATGCCCTGAAGGGATCGCATAACGTTTACCTCGATCCGGCATTCTACGAAGCCGATCGCTCCCACAACGCGATTCTGATCCGAAAGACATTGAAGGCCGCCGGTGCCGGAGCATTCTGGATATGCGGCAACGGTCAAACGCAATCCAAGACCGACGGGTCGATCTGCTTTCGTCATGCGACCTTTGTCCGGCTGCAGAAGGCGCATGCGTCATTACTCGTCGTCAACGTGCACCTCGACCACACCGAGGACGCGGCGGTGAAGCAAACGGAGATGAAAACATTCATCGACTTGCTGAGCGGCATCGCCGGAGTGCCGCCAACGAAAACGGTCGTGATGGGCGATTTCAACAACGTTCCAAAAATGGAGCCCCATTTCCTGCTCGAGAAATTCGGCATGCGCGATGCCGCACAGCTGCAAGGCAGCGAAGATGGAACATTCTCGTGCTGGACGAAAGGCTCGCCGTCGGACCGAATCGATTACATCTGGCTGTCGGACGATCTGACGAGCGCCCTCGAGACTTACCGAGTCATCCTCGGCGCTTACCCACGGCAAGATGGCGGCCTCTGCTACGCGTCAGATCACGCCGCCGTGCTGGCGCAATTCGATATCTAGCGGCGTTCAATCGGCCGGCTC
>DATBTA010000199.1:0-5926 GCA_036559505.1 Pseudolabrys sp.
TTCTTTTTCCGCGCTCGTAAACTGATGATGTGGCGGGTATCTATGCATCGTTCGGCGTTGGTCGGCGCCGTTGCGCTCGCCCACCTGTTCATTGCCACTGGAGAGACTGTCGCGCAGGTGCGCCAGCACGGCACGGCCGGCCAATTCGACTTTTATGTCTTGTCATTGTCGTGGTCGCCTTCCTACTGCGAGGCGGCGGAGGATCGGGCAGGCGGCCGAGCCCGCGATCGCCAATGTTCGGGCCGGCCATTCGCCTTTGTCGTCCACGGCTTCTGGCCTCAATACGAACGGGGCTTCCCGTCCGACTGCCAAGTGCCGGCGCCGCGGCTCGCACGCGCGATCGTCGACGACATGCTCGACATCATGCCGAGTCCGCGTCTGGTCTTCCACGAATGGGACCGGCACGGCACATGCTCCGGCCTTTCGCCGAAAGCATATTTCAGTCTGGTGCGCACAGCGTGGGCCGCTGTGAAGATTCCGCCGGACTATGTGCAAGTCGATCAGCCGATCGGCGTGACGCCTGGTCAGGTTGCCGGAGCTTTCATGAAAGCGAATCCGCATCTTGCGCGCGACGCGATCAGCGTCTCCTGCGATGGCAGGCGACTGACGGAAGTCCGTATCTGCTTGACCAAGGAGTTGACCTTCCGCAGCTGTCCTGAAATGGCGCGGTACTCGTGCCGCCGGGATAAAGTTGTGATGCCTGCCGTGCGCGGCCGATAGGACAAGTCTTGTTGTGAACTATCGCCACGAATTTCATGCCGGCAATTTTGCCGATGTTTTCAAGCACGCCGTGCTTTGTCGCATTCTTTGGTATTTGCGTGGCAAGCCCGCCGCATTTCGTGTCATCGACACGCATGCCGGCGCCGGACTTTATGATCTCACAAGCGATGCTGCGACACGCGGAGGCGAATGGCACCGCGGCATTGAGAGGCTTCTGTCGGCGAAAATTTCTGAAGCAGTCAAACAGCTCCTTGCCCCTTATCTCGATGTTATCGGTGCGCTCAATCAACCGGGCCGCCTCACGATCTACCCGGGGTCGCCGGCCTTGGTGCGCGCGTGGCTTCGTCCCCAGGACCGCTTGATTGCCTGCGAGCTCGAGCCCAAGGCCCATGTCGCTCTCGCCCGCAATTTGAGCGGCGACAGCCGGATCAAGACGCTCGAAATTGACGGCTGGACCGCGCTCAACGCCTATGTGCCACCCAAGGAACGGCGCGGCCTTGTGCTCGTTGACCCGCCTTTTGAAGCCGACAGTGACTTCTCGAACCTCGTTACCGGCCTGGGTTCGGCCTATCACAAATGGGCAACCGGAATTTACGCGCTCTGGTATCCGGTCAAAGCTCGTCGTGAGGCCGACATGTTGGCAAAACGCCTTGGGCGCTTGGGGCTGCGGAAGGTCTTGCGGGCGGAAATTTTGGTAGAGCCGCTGGGCGATCCGGCCCGCCTCAACGGCGCCGGCATGATCCTGGTCAACCCGCCCTGGACCCTTGAGAGAGAGCTTTCGGCCCTTTTGCCGGCCTTAATTCAGGTCTTCGGGGGGGCCGGTAAGCCCGGCTTTCGGCTGGACTGGCTTACCGCACAGCCGACGCCAGACCGCCATTGACCCTTGGCTCTTTCCACAGGCCCCCAGTTGGTGTGTAGTTCCACGCTGGCAGTGACGTTCCGCCTCCTGTGGGGGCCGGCGGAGTGACTGAGGCCATCTTGGCTGACGCTTTCCCCGATTGTGAATGTCCAGCCGAGCCGCCGTGCGTGGGGCCGGCGGCGGAGCAGAGGGGGAGAGGAGTTTGCCGATGGCACAAACGGGTGTCGTGAAATTTTTCAATGGCGAGCGGGGGTACGGCTTTATCAAGCCAGATGATGGCGGGCGCGACGTGTTCGTTCATATAACGGCGGTAGAGCAGGCGGGATTGAAGGGTCTGAACGAAGGTCAGCGCATCAGCTTCGATGTCGAACCGGACAAAAAAGGCAAAGGACCGAAAGCGGTGAACCTGGTGGTCACCGGCTGAACAAGCAGCGCGCGCTATGAAGACAAAAGCCCCGGTCAATCGACCGGGGCTTTGCACAATTTCATCACCGATCAGAATCGATAGTTCAGGCCTGCACGGCCGATGTTCGTCGTGAACCTATTCTGTCCGGACACACAAAAATTTTGATTTGTCCGAAAACAAAACCTCGGGCGCTTGGCCCGAGGTTTTCGCGCTCAAAAAGTTTCTACGCGCATCAGAAGTGATAGTTCACGCCGAGGCGCAGAAAGCTCGAGTGCAGGCCGTTGTCGACGCCGGTGATGGAGTAGGTGCGGCTGCCAAGATCCATGTAGAGATACTCGAGTTTCGCGGACCAGTTCTGAGTGAAGCCATACTCGATGCCGGCGCCAGCGGTCCAGCCGACCAGCGTCTTGTCCTCTCCAAGGCCGAAAAACTCGCCCTTGAGCTCACCGTAGGCGAGGCCGCCTGTTCCGTACAGCATCATGTTATTGATGGCGAAGCCGAAGCGGGCGCGCAGTGTGCCGAACCAGGGATTCGAAAATTTGTAGGGAGCGAACGTGTCGTCGGCGGCACTGGCCTGAATATCGGTTTCGACACCGACCACAAATTGCGGGCTCATCTGCCAGTTGTAACCGAGCTGACCACCGCCAGCGATGCCGCTCGGTTCGGTGACGTTGTTTGTAACTTTGGCCCACTGGTAACCGAGGTTCAGGCCGGCGTATGGGCCGGTCCAGTTATAAACACTCACGGGTGGCGGATAATACGGCGCAGGGCCACGCGGAAGATCCGCGGCAGCGGCACTGCCGCTTGCCGTCGTCGCGATTGCCATCGCCATGATCGTCTTCTTCATCTTACCCTCCACTCAACTCCGCTCCTCGCGCACCCCAAATGCGCAAACGAGCGATCGTCCCACTGTCGATAAAAACGTCGATAGTTTCGTGGGGGATTTATCGGGCCTTTTAGGTTAAACGGTTGTGAATGCGAGAGTGCTCGCGGGTGGCATCCCTAAAGAACCCTTAGCTTTATGTTTTTTGGTATGAGTTTCTTTACCATGCGGGGTCCGCGCCGATCCGTTGGCGGCGGACAGCACGTGCAGAGCGCGCAATTGGTGGCACAACGCGCGACCGCCGGGAGATATTTGGCAGGGTGCTATGGCTGACAATCCAAAGGGCGCAGCTAGGACGGCGCTGGTCACCGGCGCCGGCCGCCGTATTGGGGCGGCGATTGCGCTTGCCTTGGCGCGTGCGGGCTATGCAGTGGTCCTGCATGCCAACAACTCGCGCGATGACGCGGAGAGGCTTGCTTCCACGATCATAGGAGCGGGCGGCCAAGCCCACGTCGTTCTTGCCGACCTTGCCGATCACGAGGCCGTCCGTGGCCTCGTGCCGGCTGCTGCGGCATTCGGCCGGCTCACGCTTCTCGTTAACAATGCCGGAGAGTTCGAGCCGGACGATATTGAAACATTGTCGCCTGCGCGCTTCCAGCGTGCGATCGCCGTAAATCTCGAGGCGCCGCTTTTCCTCTCGCAGGCCTTCGCGGCGCAAGCGCCCGATGGCCTCGACGCGTCAATCGTCAATATCGTCGACCAACGCGTGCTCAAGCCCAACCCGCGCTTTTTCTCATACACGTTGAGCAAGAGCGCGCTCTTTACCGCAACAACCACGCTGGCGCAGGCGTTGGCGCCGAGGATCAGGGTCAATGCAGTCGCGCCGGGGCCGACGCTTCCAAGCCCGCGCCAGACCGATGCCCAATTTGCGGCGCAGGCGGAAAGCACGCCGCTCAAGCGCGGCCCACAGCCGGACGATATCGCCAGTGCGGTCCTCTACCTCGCACAGGCCACGAGTGTGACCGGCGTGACAATCCCCGTCGATGGCGGACAGCATCTGGCGTGGCGGACCGCCGACAGCGAGGCCGTGGAATAGCGGGCTCCGCAATTTTCAGTTTGGCCATGCGTAAATGCATGCCGCGCATTATCTTCTCGAGCATGAACGGCACCAATAAAGACATCGATCCGGCGAGCGAGCTGCGCGAGGAGGACGAAGACTCTTCGTTGCCGGAGCTTGAGGTGGAGAATGCGACGGCCGGTACATTGGCTGCCGGCCGCGCCGCGATCGCACGGTTTGCGAAGCTCGCCCCGTCTGCCTCCGGCGTCTACCGCATGATCGATGCGCAGGGCGACGTGCTCTATGTCGGCAAGGCCAAGAACATCCGAAAAAGGGTGACTGCTTACGCGCGCCCGACCGGGCACGACAGCCGAATTTCCCGCATGATTGCAGCGACGATGAGCCTGGAGTTCGTCTCCACCAAGACCGAAACCGAAGCGCTGCTGCTGGAAGCAAACCTGATCAAGCGTCTGCGGCCGCGTTTCAACGTGCTCCTGCGCGACGACAAGTCGTTTCCCTATATCCTGATCACGTCGGATCACTGGGCGCCACAGATCCTGAAGCATCGCGGCGCGCGTACGCGGCCCGGGCACTATTACGGTCCGTTCGCGTCCGCCGGTGCAGTCAACCGCACCATCAATGCGCTTGAGCGCGCCTTTCTGTTGCGGTCCTGCTCGGATTCATATTTCGAGGCCCGGACGAGGCCGTGTCTTCTCTTTCAGATCAAGCGATGCTCGGCGCCATGCACGCGGGAAATCGATTTCGCCGGCTATTCCGGGCTGGTGAAGGAGGCGAACGAATTTCTGTCCGGCCGCAGCCGGTCAATGCAAAAAGAGATGGCGCGCGAGATGGACAAGGCCTCCGCTGCTCTCGACTATGAACGGGCGGCGATCTACCGGGATCGTCTGTCGGCGCTCTCAGCGATCCAATCGCACCAAGGTATCAATCCGCGCAGCACGGACGAGGCGGACGTTTTCGCCGTTCATCAGGCGGGCGGATACTCCTGCGTCGAAGTGTTCTTTTTCCGCACGGGACAAAACTGGGGGAACCGCGCCTATTTCCCGAAGGCCGACCGCAGCATTGGTCCGGAGGAAGTTCTCGGCGCATTTCTTGCCCAATTCTACGACGACAAGCCGCCGCCGCGCCTCATTCTCGTTTCGCACGATTTTGACGAGCGAGCACTGCTTGCCGAAGCGCTGACGGCCAAATCCGGACGCAAAGTCGAGGTGAGCGCTCCGCAACGCGGCGAACGCAAGGAGCTCGTGCAGCACGCCTTGGCCAATGCGCGCGAAGCGCTCGCACGCAAGCTTGCGGACACGTCATCGCAGCAAAAGCTGCTGGGTGCCTTGAAGGAAACGTTCTCGCTGCCGCGCCCCCCGGGCCGGATTGAAGTTTACGACAACAGCCACATCGGCGGGACCAACGCAGTGGGGGCCATGGTTGTCGCCGGACCCGAAGGCTTTCGCAAAAACCAGTATCGCAAGTTCAATATTCGATCATCCGATCTTACGCCCGGGGACGACTATGGGATGATGCGCGAAGTCCTTGAGCGGCGGTTCAAACGGCTGCTCGAAGAAAACCCCCGCACTGTGGCGAACAATGCGCGCGACCTCATCACCGGTGGAGCCGAAGACCAGCCTTGGCCTGATTTGTTGCTCATTGACGGCGGGCAGGGGCAACTCAATGCCGCGCAGGAAACATTGACCGCGCTGGGCATCGTCGACGTTCCGATCGTGGCGATTGCAAAAGGCCCTGATCGGGATGCGGGTCGCGAGACCTTCTTCATGGCAGGCCACGCGCCCTTCAAGCTGCCCCCGCGCGACCCTTTGCTTTATTTCATCGAGCGGTTGCGCGACGAGGCCCATCGTTTTGCCGTGGGGTCGCACCGCACGCGTCGCAAGAAAGACATTCGCGAAGCCGGATTGCAGGAAATTCCAGGGGTCGGTCCTACCCGCAAGCGGGCTTTACTTCGACATTTTGGCACGGTGAAAGCGATCGAGCGGGCAAGCCTGCCCGATCTAGCCCAGGTACCCGGAATTAGTGCGGAGACCGCGCGAAAGA
>DATBTA010000200.1:0-3992 GCA_036559505.1 Pseudolabrys sp.
AAGATCGGTTGAAATGCCGATGCCGCCTTCGGTACGAAAGATAGCGGCGGAAAGCGGCATCGACCCGTCGAAAGTCAGCGGCACCGGTCTGCACGGGCAGGTCACCAAGGGCGACATGCTGAGCGCGATCGAGCGCGCCGCGGCGCAGCCGATACCGGTCTCCGCACCGGTGCAGATGCGCGCGCCGTCACCCGCCGACGATGCCGCCCGTGAAGAGCGCGTGCATATGACGCGGCTGCGCCAGACGATTGCACGCCGCCTGAAGGATGCACAGAACACGGCCGCCATGCTCACGACCTTCAATGAGGTCGACATGAGCGCGGTGATGCATCTGCGCAATCAGTACAAGGATCTCTTCGAAAAGAAGCACGGAGTGAAGCTCGGCTTCATGGGCTTCTTTGTGCGTGCCTGCATTCAGGCGCTTAAGGAGATTCCTGCCGTCAATGCCGAGATCGACGGCACCGACATCGTCTACAAAAACTACTATCACATCGGAATTGCCGTGGGCACCGACAAAGGCCTGGTGGTGCCGGTTGTGCGTGACGCCCAAACAATGTCGCTGGCAGAGATTGAGAAGACCATTACCGATTTCGGCCGCCGCGCGCGCGATGGCAGCCTCAAAATCGAGGAGATGCAAGGCGGTACGTTCACCATCACCAATGGCGGCGTGTACGGTTCGCTGATGTCGACGCCAATCCTCAATGCACCGCAATCCGGCATTCTCGGCATGCATAAGATTCAGGAACGTCCGGTGGTCATTGCAGGAAAGATCGAGGCGCGGCCGATGATGTATCTTGCGCTCTCCTACGATCACCGCATCGTCGATGGCCGCGAGGCCGTTACTTTCCTCGTGCGCGTGAAGGAAGGGTTGGAAGACCCGGCGCGGGTCGTGCTGGATTTGTAAAGTTATGGCCTACGATCTCATTGTCATCGGTACCGGCCCCGGCGGTTATGTCTGCGCGATCCGTGCGGCGCAGCTTGGGCTGAAAACCGCGGTTGTGGAGAAACGCGCCACGTTCGGCGGAACCTGCCTTAATATCGGCTGCATTCCCTCGAAGGCGCTTTTGCACGCGTCCGAGCTCTTTGAGGAAGCCGGGCACACGTTCAGCAAGATGGGGATCGGCGTTTCGCCGCCGAAGCTCGATCTCAAGGCCATGATGGCCTTCAAGGACCAGGGCGTCGACGGCAACGTGAAGGGCGTCGACTTCCTGCTGAAGAAGAACAAGGTCGATACTTTCAACGGCGCGGGGCGCATCACCGCCCCAGGGAAGGTCGAGGTCAAAGGCGCCGACAACAAGACGCTGACGCTGGAAACAAAATCCATCGTCATCGCCACGGGTTCCGATGTCGCGCGCCTGAGGGGCATCGAGATCGACGAAAAACGTATTGTCTCATCGACCGGCGCGTTGTCGCTGCCGGAGGTTCCGAAGCATCTGCTTGTGGTCGGCGCCGGAGTAATCGGCCTCGAATTGGGCTCCGTGTGGCGGCGGCTTGGCGCGCAGGTAACCGTCGTGGAATTCCTTGACGGAATTTTGCCCGGCATGGATGGCGAAGTTCGCCGTCAGGCGCAGCGCTTGCTCGAAAAGCAGGGAATGACGTTCAAATTGTCGTCGAAGGTAACCGCGGTCGACTCATCCGGAAAGCGGTTGAAGGCGGCGGTCGAGCCTGCGAAAGGCGGAGCGGCGGAAACGATCGAGGCCGACATCGTTTTGGTCGCGATCGGGCGCGTGCCGTATACGGAAGGCCTGGGCCTCAACGAGCTCGGGGTGAAACTTGACGAACGCGGACGCGTGGCCGTCGATCATTATTATGCGACGAGCGTCCCCGGTATCTGGGCAATCGGAGATGTCATTGCGGGGCCGATGCTGGCGCACAAGGCCGAGGACGAAGGTGTTGCGGTTGCGGAAATTCTGGTCGGGCAGGCCGGCCACGTGAATTACGACGCCATTCCGAACGTGATCTATACTTTCCCGGAAATAGCGACAGTCGGGAAAGGCGAAGAGGAATTGAAGGCTGCAGGCGTTGCCTACAACGCCGGAAAGTTTCCGTTCACCGCCAACGGGCGCGCCAAGGTGAACCTGACCACCGACGGGTTCGTGAAGATTCTCGCCGATGCGAAGACCGACCGCGTCCTCGGCGTGCAGCTCATCTGCGCCGATGCCGGCAACATGATTGCCGAGGCTGCCATCGCGATGGAATTCGGCGCATCGGCCGAAGATATTGCGCGCACATGTCATGCACATCCGACATTGTCGGAGGCCGTCAAGGAAGCCGCGATGGCGGTGGCGAAACGTACGATTCATATGTAGCTTCGGCGACACCAAGGAAAAATCGGGGGTGTTAAATGGCCAAAGGCCATAAGGATAAAGTTGCGGTCATCACTGGCGCGGCGGGTGGCATCGGTCAGGCCTTTGCGAAGCGACTCGCCGAAGATGGTGTGCACATCGCCATCGCCGACCTCGGCGACAGTAGCGCCACCGTAAAGATGGTCGAGGCCGCCGGGCGTCAGGCAATTGCCGTCAAATGCGATGTCGCCTCGGAAGCATCCGTCGGGGCCATGGCCAAGGAGGTCGGCAAGAAGTTCAGCAACATCGATATCGTGGTGAATTGCGCCGGCATCTTCCCACAGAAGAATTTTCCTGAAATGACCTTCGCAGACTGGCGCACCGTGCTCTCGATCAATCTCGACGGTACGTTTCTGGTGACCGCTGCGTTTGTTCCCGGCATGCGTGCGCGCAAATGGGGGCGCGTCGTCAATATGGCCTCGAGCACGCTCGGCTCGGTGGTGACCGGGTTTGCGCACTACGTCGCGAGCAAAGGCGGCATCGTCGGCTTCACGCGCGCGCTTGCATCCGATCTCGCGTCCGACGGAATTACCGTGAATGCGATCGCGCCAGGCCTGACACGCTCGCCGGGCACATTGGTCCGCGCGCCGCGTCCCGGTTTCAAGACCATGGATGATGAGTTTACTGCCGTCGCGCAGATGCAGGCGATCAAGCGCGTGGAAGTGCCCGACGATCTGGTCGGCGCCGTGTCGTTCTTGACCAGCGACGACGCGGCCTTCATCACCGGACAGACCCTGAACGTCGACGGCGGACGCGTGCGCAGCTAGTGCGCGGCCAGATGAAGTGCGTGAGGCGCCAATAGGCCCACTGCCATGAAGATAAGGCCAAGAACGCCCGCGAGGCTCGCCAACCAGGCTAGCGCGACAATCCCCGTGATGACCGCCGCTGAAGCAAGCACAATCCCGATCTGAAACGCGGCGGATGCGAATTCATATTGGTGATATTTCGCGAGCCAGGTGTCGCGGTCGTGCTCTAATTTCTCGGCCAAGGCACGTAATTCCTTGCGGCCATCCTGCTCCTTTGGGTCGGATTCGTATCTGTTCACGGTATTGCGCCAGGCCTCGATTTGCTTGGTGATTGCCGCCTTGCTCTCCTCATGGGCGATTGACGGCAATTGTACCGCCATAGCCTCAGCAGCAATGCGCAGGCTGGTCTGTCGGATGGTCTTGGCCTGAAAGAAATTCCAGGTGTCGGAGGCCTTGATGTTGTCGGCAATAGCCGTCGTTTGCGCGCTCTTGCCCAGCGTTTCGGAAAACGCCAGAAACAGCGCCAGCACGGAAATCAGTAGCGCGATCTTCTTGTTGGAGCGCGATGCATGCTCCGCGTGTTCAGCATGCTCCAGATTTTCATGCGCACTCATCGCCCCCTCCCAAAATCAACGGGCACGATGCTGGTAAAACGGATGCAGTGCAAGAGGGCGCGTTACGCGCGTGGATGAGCGTTGTTATAAACTTCGAGTAAACGCTCGGCATCGACCCCCGTATAGATCTGCGTGGTCGACAATGAAGCGTGTCCTAACAACTCTTGGATAGATCGCAGGTCGCCGCCGCGCGCGAGCAGATGCGTCGCGAAAGAGTGCCGCAAGGCGTGCGGCGTGGCGGTGTCGGCCAGCCCAAGCGCACCGCGGAGCCGTTCCATCGTCAACTG
>DATBTA010000201.1:0-3008 GCA_036559505.1 Pseudolabrys sp.
GCCGAGCATGTCTTCGGCTGTATTCTGGTCGGACGATCGCGTCCGGAGTGAAGCCGATGGCCTTGCAGCAAAATACCGACCACATTCAAACAACGCACATCGGCAGCCTGCCACGACCGCACAATCTGCTTGATCTCTTGAAGGCCAAATACTCCGGTCAGCCCTACGACGAGAGCAGACTGGCTTCCGTTCTGACGCAGTCAATTGCGGACTGCGTGCGCAAACAGGTCGAGTGCGGCATCGAGATCGTCACGGATGGCGAATACTCCAAGCCTGGTTTCTTCACCTACATCCGCGAGCGATTCGATGGATTTGAATCGCGACCTGGTCAGAAGATGAACGCCTTTGAGAAGGAAGTATCGGCCTTTCCCGAATATTATGCCCAGTATTTCAAGGAAGCGATGATGGGAGGCGCAATTCTGCCGATCGTTCCAGTCATTTGCACCGGGCCGGTAAAATACAAAGGCGAACCCAAGCTGAAGATCGACATTGCGAATGTGAAGGCTGCAGCTAAAGCAGCGGGCATTCCGGACAATCGCGTCTTTCTACCGGCGACGGCGCCGTCAGGCGTCGGCATCAACGAGTACTACACGACCGAAGAAGAGTACTTCCATGCTCTCGCTGGCGAAATCAGCAAGGAATATCGCTCAATCGTCGCTGCGGGTTTTCTGCTTCAGGTCGACGATCCATTTCTGCCGGATATATTTGTTGAGCCGGGTCTTGATGAAAAGCAAAAGAGGCGACGTGCTGAAATTTATGTAGAAGCGACGAATGCCGCGCTCAGTGGGATTCCTGCGGAACGTGTCCGATTTCACACCTGTTACGGCATCAACGAGGGGCCTCGGATCTACGAAACAAACTTGTCCGAGATCATCGGGTATGTTCTCAAGATCGAAGCTGGTTCGTTCAGCTTTGAGGCGGCGAACCCGCGCCACGAACACGAATATCACCTGTTCGAGCGTGTAAAGCTGCCGGATGGAAAGGTAATTTGCCCCGGGGTTATCACCCACGCCAGCAACATCGTTGAACACCCGGAATGGATCGCTGAGCGGCTCATTCGTTTCGCCAATCTCGTGGGCCGTGAAAACGTCATGGCCGGCGCCGACTGCGGGTTCTCTTCGCAGGCGCTTTACAAGACCGAAGTCCACCCGACGGTCGTTTGGGAGAAGTTCAAGGCCATGCGTAAAGGCGCAGACATCGCCAGCAAGCGTCTATGGCGCTGAGCCTGCGATGCTTGGGGCTGGGGTCGTGGGTTCAAATCCCGCCGCCCCGGCCAGCTTCACCGAGAAATTAAACCGCAACGATCGCCTGGATCAGTTGAATCCCGGGCCTTCCGCGCCCAAAATTTCGTCAACTCGGTCTGCCGCGCTGAGCGGAATTATTCCAGCGCCCTGATCCCGCAGCACCGAAGTCAATAGCAATCTGCGCCAAGTAGGCTTTCGAGCGGGCGGCCTCGAGGTAGGCAATCTCGCTTTTTAATCTATCGATCTCGCGGCGGAAAAATTCCGCATCTTCGACGGCATCTTTCGCGTCGGATTCAAGTCTGTGCAGGAACTGCCGCAGTCGGACAAGGTCCGCATCGGTCGGGGCTTTCAGCATGACCCTGATCGTAACCGGCTTGCGCGGCGCGAAAAGCGGTTTTCCACTTACAAATAAAACTGTTCACGCGTTTTTTGCGAGCGTTCAATCCGGCGTATGAAGCGAGACGCCGAGCCGCGCACGCCGGCGCAGCCATGTGGTAGCGCGATACTTCGGATCGTGGGTAATGGCCTGCATTCCGTCGAGCACGGCGAGGACGCGCCCGGGGCCGAGCACATCTCCAAGCGCGAGCGGCCCTTTAGGATAGTTGAGGCCAAGCTCGACGGCCGTGTCGATGTCGGCCGGCGCCGCAATGCGCAATTCGGCGATGCGCGTGCCTATATTGACGATCATCGCGAGCAGCCGCTGCACGACGAAGCCCGGACTGTCGTTGATTACGGTGACCGGCATTTTTTCCGTCGACAGCGCCGCCACCGCAGCGCCCAGGATGTCCGGTCTGGTGAGCGGCGTTTTCATCAGCGTCCGCCGCCCGGAAAAACGCCCGAACATGTCGACAGCAACGGTCTGCTCGGGATCGAGTTGCAACCGTACAGCCGCACCCGAGGCATCTTCCCCGAGCGGCGCGACGAAGCATGGAATTCCCGCTGCTGGCGTGCCGCCGAACTGGACTTTGACACCGGCGCCTTTCAGCCATTCGGCAAGCTCGGCACCGCCGTCCTCGTTCACGACCCACGCGGCGGCAGGCTTTGCTCCCGGCGGGACGGTCACGGTTGGTTTGTCTTTGGTAGGTGCGCTTTCATAGCTGTAGAAGCCCTGCTTCGACTTCCGACCGAGCAGACCACCCGCGACGCGCACCGCCATTTGCGCCGATGGCTGGTACATGGGCTCATCAAAAAAATGTTCAAAGATACTCACCATCACCGCGTGTGCGACATCGCCGCCGACAAGATCTAGCAGCTCGAAGGGTCCCATACGGAACCCGGCCGCCTCTTTCATCAAGGCATCGACTTCGTGCGGGCTTGCAATTCCCTGCGCGACAATGCGCAGCGCTTCGGGACCGTAGGCGCGACCCGCGTGATTGACCACGAAGCCCGGCGAGTCCGCGGCGACGATCGGGTGCTTGCCGATCCGCCGTGCAAATTCCATCAGCGATTCCACAACCCCGAGCTCGGTGCGCAGACCACCGATAACCTCGACCAACTTCATCAACGGCGGGGGATTGAAAAAATGCAGGCCGGCAACGCGCTGCGGCAGCGCGCATCCGGCAGCAACCTCGGTGACCGACAGGGACGACGTATTTGTTGCCAGCACGGCATCGGCAGCCACCCGCTGCTCGAGCTCGCGAAACAGGGAGCGCTTCGCCGAGATGTCCTCGACGATGGCCTCGATCACGATCCCCGCTCCTGCGCACTCATCGTAAGAGCTGATCGGTTTCAGGCGGGCGAGAACGCCCTTCTTTGTCTCGGCGG
>DATBTA010000202.1:0-2830 GCA_036559505.1 Pseudolabrys sp.
GGATATTCCTATGACGACGCCTGCGCCCTGGCGCCTGCCGGCAGCATCGAAGCCTACGATGTGTGGCTTGCGAAACTGTTTCTTCAGGAATCCGCCCTCACCTCGCGAGAGACCGATTGATGCAAACGTGAGCGCCTCTGCATCGCCATCACCGGCCTATGGGCGTAATATCGCGACCCGTGGGGTTCCCGAGATCAACCGAGGAGCGCGACCATGAGAACGACACTTGTCACGGCGCTGTTGTTCGCCGCCCTGCCCGCCGCCGCACTTGCGATGGACCATATGACGGTGCAGCCCAATGCCTTGAAATGGGGGCCGGCACCTCCCGGCCTGCCGCCAGGCTCGCAGGTTGCCGTCGTCGCCGGTGACCCGAGCAAAGACGGACCCTATGTCATCCGCGCAAAGTTGCCGTCGGGCTACAAGATCCCGCCGCATTATCATCCGACCGCCGAGAACGTGACGGTTCTGTCCGGCACTTTCCACATCGGCATGGGCGACACGCTCGACACCAAGAAAGGCGAAGCGCTGAAAGCCGGCGGCTTCTTCACGGCCGACAAAGACATGCACCACTATGGCTGGACCAGCGGCTCGACCGTGATCCAGGTGCACGGCATGGGACCGTTCGCGATCACTTACGTCAATCCCAACGACGATCCGCGCAACAAGTCGGCGAAGAAATAAAAATGCCCCTCCATCAACGTCATGCCCGGCCTTTTGCCGGGCATCTACGTCTTCATACTTACCGGCATAAGACGTGGATGGCCGGGACAAGCCCGGCCATGACGCATGCAAAATAACCAAAGGGAAGAACCAATGCCGGGGAAGACGATCCAGATCCACAGCCGCACAGGCAACTTCGATTGCTATCTCGCGATACCGCAGGCCAGCGGACCGGTGCCGGCGGTGGTGCTCGCAAGCGCGGTTCACGGCGTTGACAAGGACCTGCGCGAACTCGCCGACGAATTCGCATCGCACGGATTTATCGCCGCTGCGCCCGATCTGTTCTGGCGCACGACCCCCGGTCCCCTCACCCGCGCCGACGGCGACCTTCCGCAAAAGCGCTCGCAGCCACGGGCTGAGAAAATAAAAACCGGCGAAGCCGACATGATCGACACGCTCGCCTCGTTACGCCAGCTGCCTGAATTCAACGGGCGCGCTGCGGCGATGGGCTTCTGCTACGGCGGCCCTTACGCCATTCTCGGGCCGAAGCGGCTTGGCTACGCGGCCGGAATTTCATGCCACGGCACGCGGATGCAGGACTATATCGGCGAACTCGAGGGCATTGCCGCACCGATCTGCATCATCTGGGGCGACGAAGACAATCAGGCGCCGCCCGAAGTGCTCGATGCCTATCGCGCCGTGCCGCCGCGCATGAGCAATGTCGAGCTGCACATTTTCCCAGGCGTCAAGCACGCCTACATGATGCCGGACGCGGGCGCTGCCTACGACAAAAAGACAAGGGAGTTTTCGATGGCACGCGCCCTCGCGATCCTCAACGATCTGCGCGGCGGCGGCGAAAGGCTGCGGAAAGCATCGTAGCCGTGCAGAATTTTTGTCGCGCAGCGGCTAAACTATGCCGTCATGGATTCGCCGCGGCGATTCAAGCTCACGGTCGTGTTCTGGATCGGCCTTGCGCTGCTCGTCCTGGGCACCGGGCCGTTGCTGCTGATCGTCGTCGCGGCCGAGATCGGGCTCACCAGCGACCCCAATCCCAACCCGATCGGCCCCGGCCTGCTCGCCTTTTTCACGTTCTGGCCGGCGGTGATCCTGATCGTATGGGGATTGGTCGCCTCCGTCCTGCGCTACCGCAGACAGGCGGGCTAGGCCGCCTGCGCCGACAGCTCCTTGTCCCTCTCCTGCGCGCGCTTGAGCGCCGGCCGCTGCGCAAGGCGCGCGACGTAATCCTGAAACTCTTTCCGTTCGGGAATCATCTTGAACATCATGCCGTAGCGAAGGCCGGAACCGATCACGACGTCGGCGGCCGTGAACTGCTCGCCCATCAGATAGGGGCCTTTCGAAACCGCTTTGCTCACGATGTCGAGCACGGTGTCGAAATCGCGCCAGCCGATCGCGCCGGCACGCGGGTTTTCCTTACGCGGGAAAGCGCGGTCGGTCATCGCCGGCTCGATCACGCTGGGGCCGAAGAACAGCCACTTGAGATATTCGCCGCGCCGCGTATTGCCGACGGGTATGTTCAGCTTCCTGTCGGGAAATTCGTCGGCAAGATAAGTGCAGATCGCCGCGCCTTCGGTGATCACCGTATCGCCATGCCGCAGCGTCGGCACCTTGCCCATCGGATTGATCGCAAGATAATCGGGCTTGAGATTGTCGCCGGCGCTCAGCCGGATCAGCTTGACGTCGTAAGGCTGTCCGACTTCCTCGAGCATCCACAGCACGATGGAGGAGCGCGACGGGGAGGCATGGTAGAGCGTGATATTCGGCATGGAACACCTTGCAAAATTGGCGGGGACGATCGACCTGAAGCTAGACCATCAATGTGCAGAGACCGTGACCAGAGACGATAATCATGTCCAATAACGTTCGCGACAACAGCAAGCTTCATCGCTTCGAGCTCGATACCGATGGCCACATCGCCTTTTCGGAATACAAGCGCACCGACGGCGTGCTCACCATTATGCATACCGAAGTGCCCAAGGAACTCGGAGGCCGTGGCATCGGCTCGGCGCTGATCCGCGGCGTGCTCGACACCGCCCGCGCGGAGGGCCTGAAGGTGAAGCCGCTCTGCCCCTTCGCCAAGGCCTATATCGAGCGCCATCCCGAATATGCGGACCTGACGCAATAATTGATGCGCAACCGCACCGTTTCCGTC
>DATBTA010000203.1:0-3980 GCA_036559505.1 Pseudolabrys sp.
GGCGCGGCATCCGGGACCGGCTTGAGATCGTTCTTTGCCGGCAGGCCGCCGAAAGCGCGATCGATGAGCTCGCCGGCCGTTTTCTCGTCGACGTCGCCGACGATCGAGACTTTCAACTCGTTACGGGCGAAGACGCGACGCACATAGTCGCGCAGATCATCGACCGTAACCTTCGCCATCGTCTCCAGCGTGCCCTTCGTCTCACGACCGTAAGGATGGCCGGGAAACGCCGTTTGCCACCAGCGGCGGCTGGCGAGATCGTTGGGATTCGTGATGTCGCGCCGCAGAACAGACAATTCCTGCTCGCGAACCCGCTCGACGGCCTCGGCATCGAAACGCGGCTGGGTCAGCACGAGCCGCAGCAGATCGACGGCCTCGTCGCGATGCTCGTTCAGCGCGCGCAGCGAGCCGTGAAAGGTGTCGCGGCCAACCTGAAAGCCAAGCTCGATTGCATGGTTTTCCAGCCGCTCATGAAAGGTCTTGCTGTCCAGCTCGCCCGCGCCTTCGTCGAGCAGATCGGCGGCGAAATGCGCTGCCCCGGATTTGTCGGCGCCATCCTGGCTGGCTCCGCCATGGAAAGCGTAATTCAACGTGATCAGCGGCACCGACTTCTCGCGCACCAGCCAGGCTTCGATACCTGACGGGCTCACGATCTTTTCGATCGTCATCGCCGACGCGACATCCGGCAGGGCGATCAGCACCGCCGCGGCGAAAAACATGCATGCGCGCCGGATCATGACCGCTTCTCCACCTGCGGGCTCTTGTCCTTGATCAGATAGCCGGTGACCGACCGCTGCTTTTCGAGCCATTGCTTTGCCGCGGCTTGCACCTGCTCGGCTGTCACGGCGCGGATCCGGTCCGTCCAACTGCGCACGTCGTTGACGGTCGCACCGGTCGTGAGCGCGGCACCGTACCAGCGCGCCATGGTCGCCTGGTTGTCCTGTGCATAGACGGCGTCCGCGATCAGACGCGTTTTGGTGCGTTCCAGTTCTTCCGGCGTCACGCCTTTGTCGATGATTTGTGCGATGACCGCGTCGATTTCCGGTTCAAGCTGCTGCAGCGTGACGCCGGGGCGCGGTCCGCCCACGACCCCGAACTTTGACAGATCGAGCGCGTTGGCGTCGTACCAGGCGCTCGCCATGACGGCCATCTGCTTGTCGACGACAAGCGCACGATAAAGGCGGCTGTTCGAGCCGCTGCCGAGAATGTGCGAGAGCACCTCGAGTGCTTCCGATTCGCCGCGCTTTGCGGTCCGGAAGGAAGGCACCAGGTATTCGCGCTGCAACGTCGGCATTTCGACCCGCGGGTCAGCGAGCGTAAGCGAGCGCACCGCAACCGGCGGCGGCTCTTCCGGCCGCACGCGCGGAGCCACCGTGCCGTGACGTGGAATTTTCCCGTAGGTTTCTTCCACCATCGTCCGCACCTTGAGCGGATCGACGTCCCCGGCGATCACCACGATCGCGTTGTTCGGCGCGTAAAACCGCCGATAGAAGCCGATGGCATCATCGCGCGACAGCTGCTCCATCTCGTGTCGCCAGCCGATCACCGGCTTGCCATAGGGATGATTGAGATAGAGCGCGGCATCGATCTGTTCGGAGAGACGAGCGCGCGGATTGTTACCCACGCGCTGGTTCTGCTCCTCGAGAATGACGTTGCGCTCGGGCAAGACGACGTCGTCGGTGAGCTGGAGCCCCGTCATGCGATCGGCTTCGAACTCCATCACGGTCCGAAGCTGCTCGCTCGGCACGCGCTGGAAGTAGCCGGTGTAATCCTGCGACGTGAACGCGTTCTCCTGCCCGCCGATGCGGGCGACGACCTGTGAGAATTTTCCGGCCGGGTTTTTTGCCGTGCCCTTGAACATCAGGTGCTCGAGAAAATGCGCAAGACCCGATTTGCCCGGCGTCTCGTCGGCCGCACCAACCTTGTACCAGATCATGTGCGTGACGACCGGCGCCCGATGGTCGGGGATCACGACCAGCTCCAATCCATTGCCCAATATGAAATCCGAAATCTGCGGACCATTGGGAGCGGACTGCGCACTGCTCGCGGCCGCCAGTAATGCAGCCATGGCTGCTGCTGTGATCAATCGATTCGGCACGGATTGCCTTTTTGCCTTTGCTGGCGCTGGAGATGGAGCTACGCCGCTACGATGACGTGGATCAGTCGCGGAGCTCGCGACACTTGCGACTTCAGCGATTTATGCTCGGGTCGGCGCGATCCCTGTAATCATTATAGGCCTTCGTCGGAGCTGCACCCTTGGCGAGGCCATAGGGCTGATCCGGCGACGGGGTCTGGTAGCCCGCCGGCGGTTCAGTCAACGAAGTGCGCGGCGGCTCGCCGGTAAATTTCGTCTGCTCTTCTTTTTTCTTGCCGAACATCGCGTCATAAAGATTTCCGTTGTACCCGAGCTCCGATGGGAGCAGCTGGCTGCCGAAGCCGGATGCTGGCGCCTGATAGCCGTCGTCGGTCCGGGCCGCCTGCTGCCGCTTCTTACCGCGAGCGCCCGGCGTCAGCTGATCGGGACGCAAAGGATTCTGTTCGCGCTCTCGCTCGTCGCTGACGTTGCGGTTCTTCTCCATGGCCGTCTCGAGCTTGCGGCGTTCTACGTCGGGATCCTTGGGCCAGGCAGGATTTGCTGCCGCCGCATCCCTTTGCTCGGGCGGCGCAAGATCGCGGCTGGGCGGAAGCACGAGTGGCGCCCTTTCCTGATAATTGATGCCCGGCTCGCCGTCGCGTTTGAAGCCGAGTCCGTCCATGAAGCCGCGCATGATTTTCTGGTCGAACGTCGGTTCATCGTCGGCGGCGCGGACCGGCGCTAAGCCCAGGACGGCAGCGGTGCCGAAGACCAGCAGGCTGGCAGCGCAACCTTTGAAAATCTTGCTCAAACGCATGATGCTCATCCGGAACCGGGCCTTTGAAACCGTTGAATTGTCGCGACTCTTGCGGCGGATCAGGGCGCTTTTGCGGCGCGGTCCATTACAAGAGAGTCATACAACAGGCCAATAACCCCGGCAACGATGGCCACATCGGCTAGGTTAAATACATACCAATTGAACCGCCAATTGTCGGTGGAAATGTGAAAAAACACGAAATCGGCAACCCAGCCATAAGCCAGGCGGTCGATGGCATTGCCGAAGGCGCCGCCGATGATCAGGCCAAGGGCCAGTGCGGTGAGCCGATTCTTCGCATGGGCAAGCCACAGCCACAGCAGAATCACGGCACCGGCCTTGACCGCCAGCAGCACCCATTGCCCCACCGGCCCCTGCGTCTGGAACAATCCGTAACTGATGCCCGTGTTGCGTGTGAGGACGAAATCGAAAAACGGTCCCAGCCGGATGGGATGGGCGGCAAGATTGTGAACAAATAGAAGATACAGCTTGCTCGCTTGATCAATAATACAGACGACCGCCGCGACGACGAACCCGAAGCGCGTTTGTGGGCCGTTGAAGTAGGACTTCAAATGAGCGCTCATCCCTTTGTCGTCCCCGCGAATGCGGGGACCCATACGCCGTATCGTGTCGACTTAACATTCAACCAACCAGATGGCTCAGGTCCTGCCAATCGAGATTGTCCTGCCCGATCAGCCGAATTTTCCAATCGCGATTCCATTTCTTCAATCGTTTCTCACGCGTAATAGCAGATTCTGGATCCTCAAACGTCTCGACGTACACCAATCGCGTCACCTGGTATTGCTTGACGAATTCCGAACCCAGTCCGAGGCGGTGCTCCTCCATTCGTCGACGCAGGTCATTGGTTACTCCGATGTAAAGCGTGCCGTGCCGCCTGCTTGCAAGCATATAAACGTAATACATACGACAGCCTCTCATCCGTCGTCCCCGCGAAAGCGGGGACCCATACGCCGCAGCCTCTCGATAGGCCGGTGGTTATGGGTCCCCGCTTTCGCGGGGACGACCAATTTAAATGACTACTCAGCCGCCTTGCGCGTGGCTTCCCATTCGCGCAAGGCCTGCGCGTCACGC
>DATBTA010000204.1:0-7541 GCA_036559505.1 Pseudolabrys sp.
CTCGATGACGGCATCGCGCGCATGATTGTCGGAGAGGAAATGCTCCGCGCGCGTTCCCGACCACTTCACCGGCCGTCCGAGCGTCTTCGCCGCATGCAGCACGGCAATATCTTCCGGATAAGGCTGCTCCTTGCATCCGAAGGCGCCTCCGACATCGGATGTGCGGATCCGCATCTTGTCTCGCGGCATGTTGAAGACGTGCTCGCACAAAACGCGGTGGAAGAAGTGCGCCCCCTGGCTGGGCGCAATCAGTGTGAAGCTGGCGTCGTCGGGATTGTAGGAGCCGATGCAGCTGCGCGGCTCGATCGGATTGGCAAGAACCCGGTTATTGACAAGCTTCACCTTTGTCACATGCGCGGCCTGGGCGAAGGCTTTCTCCACCGCGGCACGATCGCCGTAACGCCACGTCGATGCCAGGTTGTTCGGTGCGCCCGGCCACAGCGCCGGGGCCCCATCCGCGACGGCACGTTCGACGTCCGTCACGGCCGGCAGCGGCTGGATGTCGACCCGAACTTTCTCGCAGGCGTCCATCGCTTGCGCGACCGTTTCCGCAACCACCATGACGACGGGCTCGCCGACATGACGCACCCGATCCTGCGCAAGCGCGGGACGCGGCGTGTCGGCGGGCGGATCCATCGTGAAGCCGCCAAGCGGAAGATACGGGATGTAGCCGACGCCGGCAGCGCGCAGGTCTTCTCCGGTCATCACGGCAAGCACGCCGGGGGCCTTGAGCACCTCGCCGGCATCGATGGCCCGGATCAACCCATGTCCATGACTGGAACGAAGAAAGGCCGCGCGGGCCTGACCGGGCACATTGACGTCGTCGGTGAATAATCCCGTTCCGGTAAGAAGCCGTCCGTCTTCCCGGCGTCGCACCGGTTGGGAAATTCCGAATTTGTGTGTCATGGGGCTCGGCACGACGACGAGGTTGGCTGGTGTCGTCGTGCCGCTTGTACCATGCTCTGCAGATGGCAGACATCAAGATCCTGAGCACGCACGCCGTCCAGGAAGTCCTCAGCGAACTCGGCCCCCTGTTTGAACGCGTGAGCGGGGTTGACCTCGCGATTGACTATGATCCGGCGAATGCGCTCAAGCGCACAATCGAAGCGGGCACGTCATTCGACGTGGCCATCGTCACGCGGACGGTGATCGATGGACTGGCCCTGAAAGGCAAAGTCCGCCCCGAGACCTGCAAAGACATCTGTCGGTCCGGCCTTGGCATCGTGGTGCGTCAGAGTGCAGCGGCGCCGGACATCGCGACTGTTGATGCGTTCAGACGCTCGCTCCTCGCGGCGCGTTCGGTGGTGCGCTCGAAGGAAGGTACGAGCGGTTTGTATTTCGAAACTCTGCTTGACCGGCTCGGCATCGCTGACGCCATGCGCGGCAAGATCGTGCTCGGTCCGAGCGGGCGCATAGCCGAATTGGTCGCACGCGGAGAAGCTGAGATGGCCGTGCAACAGATCCCCGAGCTGCTGCCGGTAAAAGGCGTTCAATATGTTGGCCCGCTGCCGGGGGAGCTTCAGCTCTATACGGTGTTCGCTGCAGGCATCGGCAGCGCCGCCAACAATCCTGCTGCCGCCAAAACCTTTATCGAGGCTCTTGTCACGCCTTCAGCCGTCGCTTTGTTCAAGGCCAAAGGACTTGAGCCGGTGCCCCGTTGAGCGGATATGCTGGCCGCCATGGCGCGTGCTTTGGCGCGTGCTTTGGCGCGTGCTTTGGCGCGGGAGACCGATATGCAGCCGTTTGAAGGGATACGGGTCATTGACGTGACCCACGTGCTGGCGGGGCCGTTCGCGACCTATCAACTCGCGTTGTTGGGCGCCGACGTGATCAAGGTTGAGCATCCGGACGATCCCGACCAGAGCCGGCTCGCCGGCACCGACAAGGAGCTCAACCGCCGCAACATGGGCACGGCATATCTCACACAGGCCTCCAACAAGCGTTCGATGACGCTCGACCTCAAACAAGCGAGAGACCGTGACATCCTGAAAAAATTGGTTCTGACGGCCGACGTCTTCGTGGAGAACTACCGGCCGGGCGCGTTTGAAGCGCTGGGTCTCGGCTACGAAGAACTTGCCGCAATCAATCCGCGCCTGATTTATGCATCGTTCTCCGCTTTCGGCCAACAGGGGCCACGCGGCGTACAAACGGCCTATGACCACGTCATTCAGGCGACCTCCGGTATCATGGCGATGACCGGCACGCCCGAAGTCAACCCGGTCAAATTCGGATCACCGGCGGTCGACTACGCCACCGGCATGACCGGCGCCTTCGCACTGTCTGCCGCGCTGTTTCAGCGCGCGCGTACCGGCAAAGGTCAGCGCATCGACATGGCCATGCTCGACGTGGCGATGACCCTCATGAGCTCGCATCTGACGGGCTATTTACGCAACGGCGTCCATCCCAAACCGAACGGCAACCGAAATCCGCACGCGACCAACAGCGCCTATCAAACCAAAGACGGGCTGGTGATGCTGGGCGCGAGCAACCTGAGGCAACAGCGTCGTCTGTGGTCGCTGCTTGAGCGGCCCGACATGATCAAGAAGACCAATGAGGAGCGGGACGCCGACCGAGCGCGCGAAGCTCAGGTGCTGAGTGAGCTCATGCTCATGCGCACAGCGGACGAATGGGAGACCTTCCTGCAAGCGCGCCACGTGCCGGCGGCGCGGGTACGGACCATGGCCGAAGCGGTGGCCGACCCTCACCTCGCGAGCCGCAAGATCATCCATCGCCACGCGGGCGGCAACGGAGTGGAAGGCGATTTCGGCGTGCCCCTTGCGGCCTTCACCTTTGCGAATGGCGGCGGCCCGCGCATCGACACGCCGCCACCTGCGCTCGGCCAGCATAGCGAAGAGATTATCAAGGAACTCGGCGTCAGCTGACAGACGTCATTTCGCTTGCGCGTTGGACTTCCTGACCAGGGCCGACCATTTGGTTTCCTCGCGATCGATGTCGGCGACATATTCTTCCGGCGACGTTGGCAATGGCTCGGCGCCTTCCGTTGCGATGTGGCCGCGAACCTTTGGATCTTCGAGGGCCGCACTCAGCGCCGCGTTCAGTCTGTCGATAATCGGCCGTGGTGTGCCGGCCGGCGCCACGATGCCGTAATGCAGCACCGCCTCGAAGCCCGGCAGGCCCTGCTCGGCAACTGTCGGCAGATCGGGAAACGAGTTGGAGCGTTTCAGGCCGGTGACGCCGAGCGCGCGCAACTTGCCCTCCTTCACCAGCCCGATCGCGGGCGGCAACGAGGAGAAATAAATCTGAACATGCCCGCCGAGCAGATCGGTCAAAGCGGGGCCGGAGCCTTTGTAAGGAATATGCGTGATGTCAATGCCGGCCGTTTCCGCGAACAGCACGGTACCGAGATGGATGCCGCTGCCGACACCCGCTGAGGCGTAGTTGAGCTTTCCCGGCTGCGCTTTGGCGAGTGCAATCAGCTCCTGCACGTTGTGCGCAGGTACCGAGTGGTTCACCAGGACGATGAGTGGGCTGGTGGCGATCAGGCCGACCGGCGCGAAATCTCTGCGCGGATCGTAGCCGACGTTTGGATAAAGCGTGGGGTCGATGGCGAGCGTGCCTGTGCCTCCGAGCCCGAGGGTGTAGCCATCGGGCGCGGCCTTGGCGACCTGACGCGTGCCGACCGAGCCGCCGGCCCCGGCGCGGTTTTCAATCACGACGGGCTGGCCCAGCGACTTGCTCATGGGTTCAGCAACGGCGCGCGCCACCACATCGTTGCCGCCGCCGGGCGCATAAGGAACAATTAGCGTAATGGGATGATCCGGATAACCTGCGACCGAATTTTGCGCGTGCACCGCAAATGGCCGCGTCGCCAAGGTACCGGCAACCATGGCACCGGCAAAAAGCAGGATGAACTCGTGCCGTTTCATTTGCCCCCGGATCAGGCCAAGACATTGGAGCCAGCCAAACTAGCACGCTGGAAGGATCCAATGATGTCCACTTTACCCCGAATGCCGAAATTCATCGGCGCCTAATCGGCGGTGGCAGCGGTGGCAGTTCACCAAAAAGATGCCGGAATTCATGCTCGCCGATAAGGCGCGCCCTGGTGTAGGCCTCGGCGTGATTGACTTCTTTCCACGCGCCTTCGACAAACGACCAAGCGCGGGTCTCACCGACGATTGTTGCCACGCCGGCATAGTCACAATAATAGGGTTTTTTCATTTCGGCGGGCGAAGGCTTAACGAGGGCCTTAACGTCCGACATGACGGCGGAAAGATCGAGTTGGACCGAAGTCCACTATGCAACACGATTATCCTAAAGCAGGGACGATTCGCGCGGAACGATAGTTCTCGCCGGTGCAAACCGGGACGCGCATCGTTATCACTGACAGGGCGCTTGCGTGTGAAGCGGCGTCCGGGACATGAAACGAAGACGCCTCACCGCCAGCCGAGCCCCGGCGCGACGTGCTTCAGGATCGCCCCGATGAGGCGCTGCAGTCGACGCCGAGCTGGTTCGGCACGGTCAGCAACACGGTATTGGCTGATGTCGTCGAAAACAGGGACGACTCTTTGTGGGGCGTGCCCTCGCCGCTGAGCTCGCCGACGTGAGCTACACGGCAGCAAGCGCCTGATCGATGTCGGCAATGATGTCGTCAGGATGCTCGATGCCGACCGAAAGCCGCACATATCCCTCGGTGACGCCGGTCTGGAGCTGCTCCTCCGGCGACAATTGCGAGTGAGTTGTGGTGGCCGGATGAATGGCGAGCGAGCGGGCATCGCCGATATTTGCGACATGATAGAGCAGCTTCAGGCTGTCGATGAATTTGCGGCCGGCCTCTTTGCCTTTCTTGAGCTCGAAGCCTACCAACGCGCCATAGCCACCCTTCAGATAGGCGTCCGCACGGCGCTTGTTCTCCCCCGTCATCAGGCCGGGGAAAATGACCTTGCTTACTTTTGGATGTTTGGTGAGATAGTTCGCCACGGCAATCGCGTTGCTGCAATGCTGCCGCATGCGCAAAGCCACCGTTTCCAGGCCCTGGATGAACATAAAGGCATTGAACGGCGACATCGCCGCACCGATGTCGCGCAGCAATGTCACGCGCGCCTTTATGATGTAGGCGATTGGCCCGAGCGGTTTGACGGCCTGCGTCCACACGGCACCGTGGTAGCTCGGGTCGGGCGTGTTCAGCATCGGAAAGCGGTCGGCATGCTTTTCCCAGTCAAAATTGCCGCCGTCGATGAGGATCCCGCCAATCGACGTGCCGTGACCCCCGATGTATTTGGTGGTCGAATGCATGACGATCGCGGCGCCGTGCTCGATCGGCTTGCAAAGCACCGGGCAGGCGGTGTTGTCCATGATGAGCGGGATGCCCATTGCGCGGCCGATTTTGGCGACCTCGGCGATCGGGAAGACGGCGAGCTTGGGATTGGGCAAGGTCTCGCCATACCAGCAGCGGGTCCGCGCGTCGCTCGCCTTTCGGAAATTTTCCGGATCCGCGGGATCGACGAAGCGGCATTCGATGCCCATGGTGCTCATGGTGTTCTGGAACAGATTCCAGGTGCCGCCATAGATATCGGTCGAGCAGACGAAATTGTCGCCGGCGTGACAGATATTTTGCACGGCGAACAGCGAGGCGGCCTGTCCGGAGGCAACCGCCAGAGCAGCGACACCGCCTTCGAGTGCCGCCACGCGCTCTTCCAGCACGGCCTGCGTCGGGTTCATGATGCGGGTGTAGATGTTGCCGAACTCTTTGAGCGCGAACAGGTTGCCGGCATGTTCGGTCGAATTGAACTGATACGACGTGGTCTGGTAGATCGGCACGGCAACAGCCGTGGTGGCCGGATCGGACCGGTATCCGGTATGCAGGACAATCGTTTCTGCGTGCTGACTGGTTGTCGGCATGAAGCTCCCCCGCTCGGTTGGCTTTCTGGATTTCTGTTGTCGGCGTCTGCAATGGCAGACTAAGCAGATTATTCGGTTCTTTCTATTGCGCGTTTATCCAGCTGTCCGATCCGGTGACCTTGACCGCCACATTCGAAAAGGACACTCGCACCGGATTGCCGTCCGCGGTGCCACGATGTTCCAGTGAAATAAGGAGCGGGCCCGCCTTCTTTTGGTCGGCCCACGTCGCCATCAAGAGCTTGGGCCTCTTTTGCGTGCCCGGCCCGCCCCCGTGATAGACGATTTCCTCAATTCTGTTGTCCGCGCCAACATAGAGGTCCCAGGTGTCGCCGGGGGCGTAGCCGCCGTCCGACGGATATTTCACCACCACCCGCTTCGCGGAACCGTTGCCCAGCGGCAGTTTTTGCGTGCCCTCGTCGGCGACGGTGGCGCTGCCGTCCCAGGAAAAATGCAGCACGAGAAGCAGCCAGTAATTATCGTTGCTGAACGCCAGATCGATATCATTCTTCACGGCGTCGGGCTGGCTGCCGAGCTGCGAACGCGCATACGTCACCTTCACCGGTTTGCCGTCGTTATCTTTGCCTTCGTAGGAAATCAGGTCCGTCTTTGGCTCCCATTCCCAGCTGCGGGAAAGGTTCAGCCCGGGCAGCTCGAGGTTGAACGTGTAGCGGATTTTCTCGACCTGGCCGAAGGACTCAAATCCATAGGCCTTGTACATTTGCTGGAAAATCGGCGGACGCTCCTGCGCATACGAGGTCGCCGCAAGGAGCAGTACCGGCACCGTGAAACCCAGAAGGCGGATCATGGCGAGGCGACCAGAGCCCGCAAAATGGCGATCATAGGTGAACTCTTCGGACTTTCTGATCGGGTCCATTATCGAAACCTCCTGTTACGCATTCACTTGCGGAATCCTACGAGGTCGTTGCGACCGATGAATCAGCCCGCCAGCACCGCCAGGCGCGTCATCGCATTGCCTGGCGCGCGACGGCGGATCAGTTCATCGAGGCCGAGGCTGCGGCCGGCGGCATAGACCGCGAACTGTACATGCACGATCGCAAGAAACATGTAGTTCCATGGCCATTCGGCGGAATGGCCATAGAGGCCGAGCCAGAGATGCAGCGCGTAGACTGCGGCGACAATCGCTACGAAGCGCACGCCGAGGCCGAGCATGAGCGACACCGCGAACGCAAGCTCAGCCAGGAATACGAGCGGATCGATGATGGTGATGAACGGCAGGTACACGCTTTTGACCAACTCGCGGTGAAAGGCGAATGCCGCATGCTCGCCCATCTGCCCGGTCCAATACTGGAATCCGCCGGAAACCGGCAAAGGCAGCTTCCACAGGCAGCCTTGAAACCATTGCGCACCGATCAGCAGACGGCAGATCCAGATGATCGCGTGGCTGGCGCGGCGCTGCTCCGAATTTTCCGACCAAGCCTTGAAGGCGATCCAAACGCTCGCGACGAGCAAGGCCAAAAACAGCGCCACCATGACATATTGGAAGATGCCCAGTGCGCGATGATCGTCTGTCGCTCCGATCAGAAACAGCCACGCATCGAAGAACGGGTTCGTCCGCATCGTTCTCTCCCCGCTGACAGTAGATCACTGCAGCCCTGTAGCGCAGCACCAAGCCTATTTGCTTCTGTCATGTTGGCCAAGCGCTCACGCCGAGCCTGCTATTC
>DATBTA010000205.1:0-8834 GCA_036559505.1 Pseudolabrys sp.
GCGGCGCAAAAGCTCGCGCAGCATGATGCGCTCGGCGATGTTCTGGCGCTGGCCAAGCGGGTTTCGCAGATCGGCGACTTCGTCCCAGTTCAGCCAGCTCGCCCGCTGGTCGTCGCCCCAGAATTTCGAGCGTTTGTTGAGTTCGGTGAAATCGATGAGCGTCTCGGTGAAGCCCTTCGCTTTCCAATCGGCGGCGCGGCGCGACAGATATTGGTTGATATGAAAGCGGAATGCGGTCTGCGGTGCCTGATGCTGGACCGTGGCGAGATCGAGATTGGACGGCGGCGGGATCCGGCCTTCGGCCAAGTCGAGCATGTAGTCGATCGGCTTCATCTTGCCGGAACCGAAGACCTTTCCCGGCTCGAACTCGGTCGGCCGGATCGCCGCCACGAATTCCTTGAACACTGGCTGTCCGTCGCCGGTCAGCCGGAAAAGGATGTCGGGCATGAAGACCGGCACCAGCCGCGCAAGCGCGACCCGATAATCCACTTTCATCTGCTCGATGTCGGGATCTCGCTTCCAGAGCGGATCCGACGACTCGACCAATGTCGCGCCGAGCTTGCCGCCGAGGACGGACTTTATTTCCTGTGCTGCCGCGGTCGTAATCGGTACTTCCGTCATGTTGCCCGGCCGCACAGTCATCGACTCGCGGATGACGCCGATCCGCAGGCCTTTCAGTGAGTCGGCAGGCCTGGTGTGACGCGCATAGCTATCGAGCACGGATGAACGCGGCACCGTCGTAAAGGGATCGCGAGGATCGTAGTAGCCATGCGCCGGATCCTTGAGCGCATCGAGCACCTTGGCCGCATCGCCGATCGTGCGCGCGAGGATGCCGGACCGGTCGACATGGATATCGGCGCCGATCGCGCCACCGTCGAATCCGAGCAAAGCCTTGTGAGGCAGGATGAGCGCGACCGAATTGTGATTGGCCGGACCGCGGCAGGACGCGCGCGTTTCCTCGCCCAGACTACACATCACCATGTTGGTGGAGACTGAGACGCCGGAGCCAGAGCTTGAGCCGAGCGAGGCTGCGCGCGTCGTGTCATAGGGATTGGACGGATTGCCCGCCCAGGTGCTGCGCTGATAGCCAAGGGTCGATGTCAGAATCTTGTCGGGCTTGTGCGGCCCGCCGGGATCGTCGGGTCGGCCGTTATATTCTGTGTTCACTGCCTTGGCGAAGATGATCGCGCCCTTGTTGCGCAGCTGCTCCACGAGAACGTGGTCGCGGGCGGGAAAATCGATGTCGTAAAGGGCGTCGCCTCCGCCCGTCGAGCGCATGTCCTTGGTATCGAACGGATCCTTGAACGAGAAAACGACCCCGTACATCGGCATCTTCTCGAGGTCGGGATTGCGGCCATAAGCGGCGTCAAGCTCCGCCGCACGCTCGAGCGCATCGGGCAAATGCCGGAAATATTCGCATACCGGAGGCGCGCCCTTTGGCAACGGTCCCTTCGATGGATGCAGGTCGAAATCGCCGCGGCACATCACCGAGCGTTCGCCGCGAATGTTAAGCGTGGCCAGCGCATTGACCTGACCGGCGTTCGGCTGGCCGACGGTCAGCCCGAACTGCTGCTGCACCGAAGGATCGGACGCGGTCGCATCCATGCGGCCGAACTCAAGCGGCGGGCCTATGTACTTGTCGAGATCGGGCAGCAGCTCCGACGCCTTGACGGTTTGCGTGGGAAATTTCAGCGGCGCGCCGCCCCGCACGGTGCCGCGTGCTTCGCGGACGGGCGCGCCATCCTTCGTGACCAGAAGATTGGACGTGCCGTTAAAGGTACGCACACGCTTAAGATAGTGCCGCACGACATCGATGCAGGTGATCTCGCCCGCCTTGATCGCGGCATGCAGTTCGTCGATCGTCGCCTCTTCGAGAACAAAGGGTTTTTTCGGCGCGCGGATCGGCTTGTTCATGGCGGTGGTCCTGTCCCGCCAGATTAGAGACTCAGGTCGGCAGGCGGAAGCGGCCTAGCGCGAGAACTTCTTGTATTTAAGCCGGTGCGGGATGACGCTGTCAGTGCCCAAACGTCGCATCTTGTCCTGCTCGTAGTCCTGGAAGTTGCCCTCGAACCACTCGACGTGACTGTCGCCCTCGAACGACAGGATATGTGTCGCGATCCGGTCAAGGAACCAGCGGTCGTGGCTGATGATGACTGCGCAGCCCGCGAAATCTTCCAGCGCTTCCTCCAGCGCGCGCAGCGTGTCGACGTCGAGATCGTTGGTCGGCTCGTCGAGCAGCAGCAGGTTGGCGCCCGACCGCAACATCTTGGCGAGATGCACACGGTTGCGCTCGCCGCCGGATAACGTGCCAACCTTCTTCTGCTGGTCGGCGCCCTTGAAGTTGAACGAGGCACAATAGGCGCGCGAATTCATTTCCTTCTTGCCGAGAAGGATCATGTCATTGCCTTCGGAAATTTCTTCCCAGACGGTTTTCTTGCCGTCGAGGCTGTCTCGTGACTGGTCGACATAACCGAGGTGGACCGACTCACCGACCTTGATCGTGCCCTTGTCGGGTTTTTCCTGACCGGTGATCATACGGAACAGCGTGGTCTTGCCCGCGCCGTTCGGGCCGATCACACCGACGATGCCACCGGGTGGCAATTTGAACGTCAGATCATCGATCAGGAGATTGTCGCCAAAGCCCTTGGTCAGGTGGTCGAAATCGACGACGTTCTGACCAAGGCGTTCGGCGACGGGAATGGTGATCTGTGCGACAGTGTTCTGCTTTGCATTGGCGATCTTGAGCAGTTCTTCATAACGCTGGTAGCGCGCCTTGGATTTGGCCTGCCGCGCTTTCGGCGACGACGAAATCCACTCGCTCTCGCGCTGCAGGGTGCGCTGGCGCGCCTCGTCTTCGCGGCTTTCCTGCTCAAGCCGTTTCTGCTTCTGGTGAAGCCAGGACGTATAGTTGCCTTCGTAAGGGATGCCGCGGCCGTGATCGAGCTCGAGAATCCAGCCGGTGACATTGTCGAGGAAGTAGCGGTCGTGCGTGACGATCAGGATTGCGCCCGGATAGTTGCGCAGATGGCCTTCCAGCCAGTTCACGCTTTCGGCATCGAGATGATTGGTCGGTTCGTCCAGCAGCAGCAGCTCGGGCTGATCGAGCAGCAGCCGGCAAAGCGCGACGCGGCGGCGTTCGCCGCCGGAGAGCTTGGTCACGTCGGCATCGTCCGGCGGGCAACGCAGGGCGTCCATGGCGAGGTCAACCTGGCTGTCGAGGTCCCACAAGTTCTTGGAATCGATCTTGTCCTGCAGCTTCGCCATCTCGTCGGCGGTCTCGTCCGTGTAGTTCGATGCGAGCTCGTTGTACCGGTCGAGCAGCGCCTTTTTGGCGGCGACCCCCTGCATGACGTTCTCTCGCACGGTCATCTCGGGATCGAGCTGCGGCTCCTGCTCGAGGTAGCCGACGCGCGCGCCTTCAGCGACCCAGCCCTCGCCGGTGAAATCCGTGTCGATGCCGGCCATGATGCGCAGCAGCGTCGATTTACCGGAGCCATTGACCCCCAGCACACCGATCTTGGCATCGGGGTAGAAGGACAGATGGATATTGTCCAAGACCTTCTTCGCCGGCGGGTAGGTCTTGGTCAGACCCTGCATGTGATAGATGAATTGACGCCCGTTCATTGAATTCCTGGAACCTTTCAGCTGCGGCCCGAATCCGCCCGGGCGCGCTCACACGCAACCGCATGCTTTGTCGGGAAAATGCGGGGGTGATGTAACGGCGGAACTGCGAAAGAGCAAGCGCACCGCGATATCCCCCGCGTCGTCAATCGAAGTAAACCTCTGGAAACGCTGATTGCAGATTGGGCTCCGGTACAGCGTTCAGGTACCTGTTCTTAACCGCTTCGGTCTCATGATGCCTGCACTTTGAACCTCGGCGCCGGACCCGGCGACCAAGGGACAAGAGGACCGGATTGTCCGCCTTGTCAGTGTGGGAGCTGGATCATGGGTCGCGCTATTTTGGCCATCTCGGGTTCCGCGATTTCATTACTCCCCCGTCCTTTTGCGGCGGTTAGCAACATCTTTGCGGGTTTCTGGCGCGAGCTGACCCGCGACGCGGTCCGTCCCTACCGGCCAGAATTGCACTATATGCGCGGTCCCGGGCCTGCCTGGCGCGCCAAGCACGGCCTCCCACCCGCCTGAACCCCCTATCTTTTCGGTTTCCCCGCCCTAAATTGGCGCGCCTCGCAGGGGCGCGTACGCAGGGAGTTTCAGGGGCATGGTTCGGGCTGCAATTCTGGATGATTACCAGAACGTTGCGATGGGTTTTGCCGACTGGTCGCAGATCGCCAAGGATGTAGAGATCAAGGTCTTCAACAAGCCGTTCGGCAGCCAGGACGAGGCGATCAAGGCGCTGCAGGGCTTTGCCGTCGTGGTCGGCATGCGCGAGCGAACCCCCTTCCCGCGCAAGGTTGTCGAAGCGCTGCCCGACCTGAAGCTGCTGATCACGACCGGGGCCCGGAACAATTCATTCGACATCAAGGCCTGCGCCGAGCGCGGGATCACAGTCTGCGGAACCGGCGCGGTCGGCAGTCCGACCACCGGCATCGCCTTCGGCCTGATGCTGGAGCTTACCCGCCGCATCGGTTTCGAGAACGCCCGGCTGAAAGCCGGCGCGCCGTGGCAGACCACGATCGGACGCGACCTCGAAGGCCTCACACTCGGTGTGCTCGGTCTCGGCAAGCTTGGTCAGCGTTCGGCCGCGGTCGGCAAGGCCTTCGGCATGAAGACCATAGCCTGGAGCCAGAACTTGACCGAAGAGAAAGCCAGGGCCTCGGGCGCGGACTACGTTTCCAAGGACGACCTTTTCCGCAACGCTGATCTCGTCACCATCCACCTTGTGCTGAGCGACCGCTCGCGCGGCCTGGTCGGCGCAAAAGAGCTGGGCCTGATGAAGAAGTCGGCCTATCTCATCAACACGTCGCGCGGCCCGATCGTTGACGAGAAATCGCTGATTGCCGTGCTGAATTCGAAGTCCATCGCTGGGGCCGGCCTGGACGTTTTCGATGTCGAGCCACTGCCGCTCGATCATCCGTTCCGCAAGATGGACAACGTCGTCATCACGCCGCACCTCGGCTATGTAAGCGAGCAGAATTATCAGAAATATTTTCCCGACATCGTCGAGGACATTCGCGCCTGGCTCGACGGCAAGCCGGTGCGGGTCATTGAGGCGAAATAAGCGCTACAACCGGAACAGCTTTGCCGCGTTATTGTAAGCGACATCGGCACGCACCGGCTCGTCGATCTGCACCGTGTCCATGAACGGGCCGGCGCCCTCCGCATCGAAAGGATAGTCGGCCGAAAACATCACGTGGTCCCGCCCTAGTGCGCCGATCGAGCAATGCAACGGCGGGCCATCGTACATGCCCGACGTAGTGACCCAGACGTTTTCCTTGATGTATTGCGACGGTGGCTTCGGCAGATTCCAGCCGTAAGGCTTCGAGCGGCTGTCGAAGCGCCAGAGCAGGAAGGGCAAGGTCTCGCCAAGATGGCCAAGCAGCAGCTTTGCTTTCGGATAGCGATGGAAGACACCGCCCGAGATGATGCGTAGCGCATGTGAGCCGGTCTCGACACCCCAACCCCACATCGGCCGCACCAGCACATTGTAGCCCGCAAGCACCGGCAGCGCCGCGACCGGATCGGCCGGATGCACATAGACTGGTGCATCGAGAGCTGCGGCGCGTTCCCAGAACGGATCATAGGAGCGGTCGTCGAGATATTTGCCGTTCGTGTGCCCGTTGATCATGGCGCCGCAGAACTTCAGATCGCGCACGCAGCGCTCGAGCTCGTCGGCGGCAGCCTTTGCATCCTGCATGGCAAGATGCGCGAAACCAGAATAGCGGTCGGGCCGCTTCTGAATTTCCTTGGCCAGGAAATCGTTCGATGCGCGGGCGGCACGCACGGCTGTTGCGGCGTCGCGCTCCACCTGCACGCCCGGCCCCGCGATCGCCAGGATTGCCCGCGCGATGCCGTGCTGTTCCATCATCTTCAGGCGCTGCTCGCCGAAATCGGTCAGAGCCGCGTAAAGCTGCGCCGTTTTGGCCGGCGCGACGTCGACCATCGTCGGCCGCCAATAGGGCTCGGTGGCCGGATCGAGGAAATGCTCTTCGAGCGCGATCTTCTTGACCATGCGTTGCCTCCCCAAGGCCAACGGCCTGCTTCATCTTTTCTCTTTTAGCTGTATCGGATTTTGGGCTAACGTGTCCCACGATGCAAGGCGGCACAAGACCGCCCGTACGTTGTGTGGGTGGCGTCATGAATCGTCTGGTGACCAACGACAAGAGCCAGGTGCAGGTGATCGCGCGGGCAGCCACGATCCTGCGCGCGCTGGAAGAGGAAAACAGCGGACTGAGTCTTGGCCAGATCGCACAGCGCGTGAACCTTGCGCGCTCGACCGTGCAACGCATCGTTGCCGCGCTGGAAACGGAAAAACTGGTCATTGCGGCTACGCCAAACGGCCGCGTGCGGCTTGGGCCGACGATCCTCCGGCTCGCAGCCTCGGTGCGCAGCGACTTCGTCGCCATGGCGCGCCCATTCCTCGAACGTCTTTCGGAAGAACTGCATGAGACTGTCGATCTTTCCACGGTGAAAAAGGACCACCTTGTCTTCATCGACCAGGTGATCGGATCGCAGCGGCTTCGCGCCGTCTCGGCCGTCGGCGACACGTTCCCGCTCTATTGCACGGCTAACGGCAAGGCCTATCTCGCGCAACTCACCGACAAGGCCATCGAGGCCCTGATCGGTCGCGCCTATGAGGGGCGAACGCCGAAGACACTCACGCGGTTCGACGCGCTGCTTGCCGATCTCAGGTCGGCACGGCGTAACGGCGTCGCCTATGACCGCGAGGAACACACATTAGGGATTTGCGCCGTGGGCGTTGCGATGCACGATCCGCTCGGCAACGCGATCGCCATCTCCGTGCCGGTGCCGAGCCAACGCTTTGCGAGCCGGCAGACGCTTGTTGCCGAACGGCTTGTCGCCACCAAAAAGGCCCTGGAGGCTCACATGAATTCTTCGGCTGCCTAAGTGCAGGCGCCGGAAGCAAGACGAAATAACGCATCAAAGGGAGGGAGCCGTGGCAAAAAAAATTCGCGGCGTGATGTTTGAAGAAAACCTGAAAAACAGCATGGGGCTGGAGTTCTACAACCTGTCCCACCGCTTCGGCTATCAATCCCCGAACTGGCCGTACTTCGAGGACGTCAAGATCGAACGCATCCACTACATGGCGAAGTCGGGCGTGCTGTCGCAACGCATCACCACCTCGATGCACAACACCACGCATATCGACGCGCCGGCGCACGTCATCCAGGGCACGCCCTTTATCGACGAGGTGCCGCTGCCGCATTTCTTCGGCTCTGGCATCGTCGTGTCGATCCCGAAGGACAAATGGGAGCCGATCACCGGCGAAGACCTGGAAAAGGCCTGTGGCAAGATCGTGCGGCCGCGCGACGTGGTGATCGTCAATACCGGCTGGCACAAGTTCTACGAGGACAGCGAGGATTACTTCTGCCGCGCACCAGGTTTTGTACCGTCGGCCGGAGAATGGTTCGTCAAAAAGAAGGTCAAGGTGGTTGGTCACGACACGCAGGCCAACGACCATCCGCTCGCGACCGCCATCGGCCCGCAGCGCAACGGACCGCTGCATCCGCATCTGGCCGAAGAATACCGCGAGTGGTCCGGCGGCCGCGACTGGAAGGATGACTTCCCAGAATGGGAGCCGGTGCACCGTATCCTGTTCAAGAACGGCATCATGGGCATCGAGAACGTCGGCGGCGACATCGACAAGGTCACCGGCAAGCGCTGCACCTTCGCGTATTTTCCGTGGAACTGGGATCGCGGCGACGGCTGCATCGTGCGGCTGGTTGCCATCCTCGATCCGAAGCAGAAATTCCGCATCGAAAAGGGGAGTAAATTCTGATGATCGTCCGCAAACTCTCCGAGGCGAAGCCTTACGAGGCGCCGAACCACCGCAACTATGAGTCCCTGCGCATCTTCGGTGCGGAGATGGGCGGATCGCAGGCGCTGATCTTCGGCATCTCGCATTTCCAGCCCGGCGGCGGCGCCGGACCCGACGCTTCCCCACCGGAAAAAATCTACCACGTGCTCAAGGGTGAACTGACCGTGATCGCGGGCGGCAAGGAGATCGTCGCCAGGCCGGGCGATACCTGCTTCATCGCCCCGAACGAAAACCGCGAGATCATCAATCGCGGCAAGGATGTTTGCACCATCCTGGTCGCGGTCGCCGCACCGAAATGAGGGCGCGCCATGAATGACTTTCTGAAGAATCCCCTGTCCTTGTTCGACATCAAGGGCAAGACCGCCATCATCACCGGCGCGTCGGGCGCCTTCGGTGCGCTGGCGGCCAAAACATTTGCGGGGGCGGGCGCCAATGTCGTGCTGGCGGCAAGCAAGGCCGATGAATTGAAGAAAGTGGCGGCCGAATGTGAGGGACTCGGCGGCAAGGCTGAGATCATCGCACTGCGGCCAAGCTCGGAGGAAAACTGCGAGAAGATCGTGAAGGCAGCAGTCGACAAGTTCGGCCGGGTCGACATTCTCGTCGTCGCCTCCGGCCTCAACAAGGTTTCCAAGATCGTCGACCAGAAAGTCGAGGATTTTCTCGACGTGATGGACGCCAACGTCAACCAGTCATGGCTGATGGCACGCGCCGCCGGAAAGCAGATGCTCAAGCAGGGCCAAGAAGGCAAACCTGGCGGCAAGGTGATCCTGACTTCGTCCGCGCGCGGGCTGCTCGGACATCCCGCCGGTTACAGCGCCTATTGCGCATCGAAATCCGCGGTCGACGGCATCACCAAGGCGCTCGGCTGCGAATGGGG
>DATBTA010000206.1:0-16586 GCA_036559505.1 Pseudolabrys sp.
GAAGGATATTGCGGCCGATGCGGCCAAACCCGTTAATGCCAACACGGACTGTCATGAATTACTCCCGGCTTAATTCGGTCTTGTCGCGATATATAGTGCCTGGTCACATCTTCCCAAGCTTGGAAAGGGCCGCACCGGCGACCGCTTCTGCGGTAATTCCAAACTTTGTGTACAGTTCCTTGTAAGGCGCACTGGCGCCAAAAGAGTTCATGCCGACGAAGACGCCATCGGAACCGATAATGGCGTCCCAACCTTGCCGCACGGCGGCTTCGACGCCGATATTGACGCGGGCACCGCCAATGATGGCGCGCCGGTAGTCTTCGCCTTGCTCCAGGAACAGCTCGAAGCAGGGGACCGAGACCACCCGCGCGGCGATGCCGCGCTCGGCTAAAGCTTTTGCGCCGTCGACAGCGATCGCGACTTCGGACCCGGTCGCGAAGATTGAAACATCGGCCTTGCCGTCCGGGCCTGCGATTTCATAGGCACCGCGCGCGCAAATATTTTCGGCATCGAACCGGTTGCGCAATTGCGGCAGGTTTTGCCGCGTGAGCGCGAGGATGCTTGGGCGTTTTTCAGTTGAGAGCGCGAGCTGCCAGCACTCGGCGGTTTCCACTGCGTCGCACGGGCGAAACACCAGCAGATTCGGAATGGCACGCAGAGCCGCAAGATGCTCAACCGGCTGATGCGTCGGTCCGTCTTCGCCAAGGCCGATGGAGTCATGTGTCATCACGTGGATGACGCGCTTCCCCATCAGCGCCGCGAGCCGGATCGCCGGCCGGCAATAATCGGAAAACACAAGGAACGTGCCGGAGTAGGGGACGATGCCGCCATGCAGCGCCATGCCGTTCATCGCCGCAGCCATGCCGTGCTCGCGGACGCCGTAGTGAATGAAGCGTCCGGAGAAGTCGGCGTCCGTGATCGCCTTCATGTTCTTCGTGCGCGTGTTGTTGGAGCCGGTGAGATCCGCCGAGCCGCCGATCATCTCCGGCAACGCGGGGATAAGGCTTTCGAGCGCCAATTCGCAGGCCGTGCGCGTTGCGATGTCCTTCGCCTGTGCCGCAAGCTTTTCCTTCACCGCGCGAATGGCGGCATCGAGCGTTGGTTGCGGGATCTTGCCAAGCATGCGGCGCTCGAACTCGGCGCGTTTGCCACCCTCGAGCGCCGCCAGTCGCTTTTTCCAGTCCGCGTGTGCGGCTTGCGAGCGCGTGCCCGCCGTGCGCCACGCCTTGAGAATATCAGCCGGGACCTCGAACGGGGCGGACGTCCAGCCGAGCGTCTTGCGCGCTCCCGCGATTTCCTCCGCGCCGAGCGGCGACCCGTGCGATTTCTCCGAGCCCTGCTTGGTGGGCGCGCCGAAGCCGATCTTGGTCCTGCACGCGATCAGAACGGGCTTGTCGGAATTTTGCGCCTTCTCGAGCGCGGACACGATCGCCGCAGGATCGTGGCCGTCGATCCGCGATGCGCTCCACCCGGCCGCCTCGAAGCGTTTGATCTGATCGACGCTATCGGCGAGCGACAATGCACCATCGATCGAAATGCCGTTGTCGTCGAACAGCACGATCAGCTTGTTCAGCTTGAGATGCCCCGCGAGTGCAATGGCTTCCTGGCTGATGCCTTCCATCAGGTCGCCGTCGGAGGCGATCACATAAGTCTTGTGATTGACGACGGCGTCACCGAACACTGCCGCGAGATGCTTTTCGGCGATTGCCATGCCGACTGAATTCGCGAGCCCTTGTCCGAGCGGTCCCGTGGTCGTCTCGACGCCAGGTGTGTGCCCGTATTCAGGATGACCGGCGGTGTTCGAACCCAGCTGGCGAAAGCGCTTGATCTGGTCGATCGTCATCGCCTCGTAGCCGGTGAGATAGAACAGGGCGTAGATCAGCATCGATCCGTGCCCGGCCGAGAGCACGAAGCGGTCGCGGTCCGGCCAGGCCGGGTCGCCTGGGCTGAATTTCAGGAAGCGCGTGAAGAGAATCGTTGCCACGTCGGCCATGCCCATTGGCATGCCGGGGTGGCCCGATTTGGCCTGCTCGACCGCGTCCATCGCCAGGGCGCGAATCGCATTCGCCATTGCCGAATGGGCAATGGCGGAACCGGCGACCGGTTGCTCACGACGCTCTACGGGCGCCGCAGCTGCCGTCGGCGAGGCTTTTGCACTCATGGAATGGGGCCTTTTGGCGGGGTGGATAGCATGTGAGTCCCCTGAGTCAATGTGACCGGCAGGGTGCCGGAAGGCCATTCACAGGTCGCGAAAACAACTGGGCAAATCGTCTGCCAAGCGTTGACGTCATGGTTGCGCAGCCCGTAAGATTCTTTGTCTAAATATCTGCCGCAACAAGAGTTTTTTTGCGGGTCAGGCTATGAGCGAGGAAAGTGCAATCGATGCCGCGGTCAAGCGTTTGGCGCTCGCGCTCGACGCGCTTGATGCCGCGGTAGAGCGGCGCAAGCAGGCCGATCGCAACGAAGAGGGTCTCACCGCGCAGGTGCACGCACTCGGCGTTGACCGCACGCGGCTCGCCGCCGCACTCGATGTCGAGGCTGCGCGGTCGCGGCGTCTTGAGACGACCAATCGCGAGATCGCCGATCGATTGGATTCCGCGATCACATCAATCCAATCTGTGGTGGATTTGCACGAGTGAGATCATGGCCCAGGTGAACGCAACCATCGCCGGCCGACAATTCCGCCTCGCTTGCGAGGACGGACAGGAAGAACAGTTGCAGACGCTTGCGCACGACATCGATCAGCGCATTATCGATCTGCGACGCAAATTTGGAGAGATCGGCGACACGCGCCTGACAGTCATGGCCGCGCTGATGCTCGCTGACGAGCTCGTCGAAGCCATGCAGAAGGCGCGACGGCTGGACGAGGAGATCACCGCCTTGCATGACGCCCGGCTTGTCGCGGGCGATCGCGCCAAAGCTGCATCCGACGCCGTGGTCGGTGCATTCAATTCGGCCGCAGAGCGGATCGAAGGCATTACCAAAAAGCTTAATCAGACCGTCGGTAATGGCGGCAGTGTCGCCATCGGCTAATCGCATTCGCGGTGAGTAGCGCCGTTCCGGTATAACCACTACATTCCAGAGGCGGGGCTGCGGGGTGCGTCAGGAGACACAATCCCCGGGGCCTTATCGATCCTTAAGGGAGCTGTCCCTGGCCGGGCTCGTGGGTTCGGTCATATGGCGCCCACCTACTTTCGTAGGGAACCCGGGATCGATGCTCCAACGGCCATCGCGGCTCCGCACTTATTTACAATGGCAAACGTCGCAGAAACGGATTCACCTAAAGCGCGGCTGCGCGAGCAGGCATTCGCCCGGCGCGACGCTTTACCGGCGGACGAGCGGACCGCCGCAGCCGAAGCGATCGCAGCGCGCCCGTTTCCCGTGACCATCACGACGGGCATGATCGTCTCCGGATTTTCGCCGATGAAGACGGAGATCAATCCTCTTCCCTTGATGCGCAAGGCTGCCCAACTCGGCGCAGGGCTTGCGCTTCCGGCGATTGCTGGACGCGGCAAGCCGCTGATAATGCGGGCTTACGCTTTCGGTGACGAGCTTGCACGCGGTCAGTGGGGTATCCGCGAGCCTAAAGCCGAAGCGCCCGAGGTTGCGCCTGACATTCTTATCGTTCCGCTCGCGGCATTCGACCGGGGCGGTCATCGCATCGGATACGGCGCCGGCTATTACGACATGACCATCAACGCGCTGCGGGCAAAGAAGAAGGCCGTTGCGATGGGCATTGCTTTCGCGGCCCAGGAGATCGCTTCTGTTCCCGCCACCGAACGCGACGCGCGGCTCGATTTCGTGCTAACGGAGCGTGAAGTCATTGATTTCCGCGAGACGAAATAGCGTATGCGTATTCTTTTTGTCGGCGACATTGTCGGCCGCTCCGGGCGGACCATCGTGATCGAACGGTTGCCCACACTCATTTCCGAGTGGAAGCTCGATCTCGTCGTCGTCAATGGCGAGAACGCTGCCGGTGGCTTCGGCATCACCGAGGTCATTTACAATGAGCTGATCGACGCCGGAGCGGATGCCATCACCCTCGGCAATCACGCGTGGGATCAGCGCGAGGCGCTGGTCTTCATCGAACGCGCGCCGCGCCTCATTCGACCGCTCAATTTTCCGAAAGGCACGCCCGGTCGCGGTGCCGCATTGGTCGACACGAAGAACGGCAAACGGGCTTTGGTGATCAACGCCATGGGCAGGATTTTTATGGATCCGCTCGACGACCCGTTCGCCGCGATTGAACGCGAGCTGGCGGCCTGTGCCCTCAAAACCGGTGCGGACGCGATCGTCATCGATTTTCACTGCGAGGCAACCAGCGAAAAGCAGGCGATGGGTTATTTCACCGACGGGCGCGCCAGCCTGGTCGTGGGAACCCATACGCACGCGCCCACCGCCGACGATCGCATTCTTCCCGCGGGCACGGCGTTCGTCTCCGATGTCGGCATGACCGCCGACTACGACTCCATTATCGGCATGAATAAGGACGAGCCGCTCAATCGCTTCCTGCGCAAACTGCCCGGTGCGAAGTTCGAGGCGTCGAATGGCCCTGCGACCTTGTGCGGCCTCGCCGTGGAGACCGATGATGCGACCGGGCTCGCGCGCAAGGTCGGTGCCGTACGCCTCGGCGGTATCCTGCAGGAAGCCCGGCCGAACTTCTGGATCTGACTTTTTTCAATCTACGCGGTTGACCGCGAATCGCGGCGGTGATTCGGTAGACGGAATTGATTCGCCGGCATGTGCTGGGTCCGGCAGCGCGACCTCGGCACGGAGCATATGGCTCTCTTCGTCAACAGCAACCTTGCGCTGGAGCTGCCGGCGGACCTCGACCGCCAGTCAACCTCGACGCGGGCAAAGCCCGATCCACGCGCCGAGCTTGCCGCCCAGTTCATTCCCGCCGGCGCGCGTGTCCTCGATCTCGGTGCGAGCCCGGCACTGCGGACTCTGTTGCCGAATGGCTCCAGCTATGTCGGCGCCGGCAAGAAGCGCCGGGCGCACGACATCGGCTTGAATACCGACGAATTCCCCACCGAAGCCGCGACGCGGGCCGACGTGATCGTGATGCTCGACGTGCTGGAGCGCCTCAAAGATATCGAAAGCCTGTTCACGCATTTGCGCTTCTGCAAGCGCGACATCCTTCTCAGCTGCTATCCGACGGATCTCGCCAAAAACGGCGAGCGCGCACAGGGTCTTGTCAATCGGATGAGTCTCTGCGACCTGGCGCTGCTGTTCGATCGTTTTGGTTTTCGCATCGAGAGCACCGCCCCGGTTGATGAATCGCAAATGCTCATGCGGCTGACGCCGGCGGAGCGGCTTTCCCCGGTTGCATCGCACAACGTGGCCGTGATTTCGGGCGACGATACCAATGATCTCGCCGCGCGGCTGGGCCGCCAGCTGATCAATGCAATATTGCCGGGGGAGTGCCGGGTTCATCATCTGACTCCCGGGATGCTCGATCAGGCGCAGCAGAACTACGATCTGGTCATCCTCGGCGCCGGCAGCAATCTGTTCCCGCCGCTCCTTGGCGACGGCGCGCTTGAGATCATTTCGCGCGCGAAGTCCGCCATTGGCATCTTCGGCACGCAAGGCCGGGAGCTGATCGCGCGGCCGGCATTTGATCGTGTCCTCGACCAGCTCGATACCTGGTTCGCGCGTTACGAGGATGACGTGCTGATGTTCGGGCGTGGCCGCAACAATGTCATTCATACCGGGGACTGGCTGATCGATCAGTTTCCCCTCGCACGCGCTACCAACGATGAGCCTTTGGTCGTTAACGGCGATCTCGGTCCTGAATTCGCGCTCGACCGAGCGATCAGCACAATTCAGCAGCACAGGCAGGTCTACTCGACCGTGCCGGTGGCCCTTTTATGCGCGCTCACCTCGGCCGATCTTGCGGCCTACGCCGAGATGCCAACGCAGCAGCCCGATCTTTCGGCAGGTCAGTTCCGCAGCATGTTGATCGACATTTTTGGCCGCACCTGGCCACAGCAGAAGTTCTTCCTTGTCGATCGGGATGCCGTCATCCGCTACAAGACGCGCATTCACCAGAGCGTCTCGAAAATCGGCGCACGCATCGGCGCGATTCTGCGAAACGTTGCAGTTGCGGCCTGATTGGCTCACCCTCAAAGTTCGGCGATCTATTTATTTTCCGCGCGCGCCGGACTATATAGCCGCCGGCACCCACAAACATTGACGCTGGTTATGGCTGGTCATTCCCAATTCAAGAATATCATGCACAAAAAGGGGCGCGCGGATAAGGCGCGCTCCAAGCTGTTCGGCAAGCTTGCGCGTGAAATTACCGTTGCCGCCAAGCTCGGCATGCCGGATCCGGCATTCAATCCACGCCTGCGTGCTGCGATCCTGGCCGCGCGCGCCGAAAACATGCCGAAGGACAATATCGAGCGCGCCATCAAGAAGTCGCAAGGTGCCGACACCGAAAGCTACGACGAGATCCGCTACGAGGGGTACGGGCCGGGCGGCGTCGCGGTCATCGTGGAAGCGCTGACTGACAACCGCAATCGCACGGCGGGCGAGGTGCGGGCGATCTTCGCGAAGAATGGTGGAAACCTCGCCGAGACCGGCGCGGTATCCTTCATGTTCAGCCACGTCGGCGTGGTCGAATATGATGCCAAAGCTGCCAGTACCGACGCGATGCTGGAGGCGGCGATCGATGCCGGCGCCGAGGATGTGACCTCGAACGAGGACGGCCATCAGATCATTGCGACGCCGGACTCGTTGAACGACGTTACAAAAGCGCTTGAGGCCAAATTCGGCGAGCCGCGCAAATCGGCGATGCTCTGGAAGCCGCAAAACACGATTGCGCTTGATGACGATGCCGGCGAAAAAATCATCAAGCTGATCGAGTCGCTCGACGAGAGCGACGACGTGCAGAATGTCTACGCGAATTTCGAAGTCTCCGATGCACTCATGCAGAAGATGAGCGCGTAAGCGTCAGGCGCCATCGAATTCCAGAATATAAAGTCCGGCATTGTAGTCGGTCGCGTAGATCAGACCTTTCGCGTCCACGAAAATATCGGCTGACTGAATGACGCGCGTACGGTTCGGGCGGGTGTCCGCAAGAGTTTTGGGCTGCGGCGGTACCAGGGCGCCAACTTCTTTCGGTGCGAACGCATCGGAGATATCGAAGACGCGGATGCCCGCATTCTGATAGGTCGCGAAGATCAGCTGCGAACTGATGAAGCTGCCCGGCCGGTTCTCATGCACATTGTGCGGCCCGAAATGGGCGCCTTTGGCCTTGTAGTCTGCCTCTGCCGGCGTCGGAAACGTCGAGATGCTGACCGGGTTGTCAGGTGCGCGATTGTCGAACACCCAGATCAGCTTGAGGCCATCTTCCTGGTGGTCGAGCACGGCTTCGTCGAGCACGACGAGCAACTCGCGGTCGGGCAGGGGCAGACAGTTATGTGTGCCGCCGCCGAACGGGGGCGACCAATTGCGGTGAGTGATCAGTTTGGGCTTGGCGCGGTCGGCGATGTCGAGGACGACCATGCCGGCATCGCGCCAGGCGGCGTAGGCCGTATCGCCGTGAATGATCGCGTGGTGCAGGCCATATCGCCGCGCCGCCGACCACGATGGCGTTTCCCCGGCCGCCAGGTTCATGCCGGGAATCCACCAGCGCCCCGCTTCCCGCGGCTTCGCGGGATCGTTCATGTCGACCGTCATGAACATGTAGTCGGTGAAACCGTCGAGCAGAACCGACACGTAAGCCCAGCGCCCGCCGGTGTACCAGGCGCGGTGGATGCCACCGCCCTCGACCGGCATGAAACCGATCTGGCGCGGTGTCTCCGGCTTCGAGATGTCGTAGACCGCAAGGCCGGCGCTCCAGTCGCGCGTTCGCTTGGCCTCGGCCGTGCCGACGGTCTTGCCGAGGGCGCCGCTGTAATAGGCGCGCTCGTCGGCAAATTCAGCTGCAGCGAACATGTCCTTGGCGTGAATCACCAACAGCAGATCGTCGTGAACCTGCAGGTGGATGTTCCATGTATTCGCGGGTGCCGCGACGTAGCTCGCCGCGCGTGGATTCTTCGGATCGCGCACGTCGATGACAGAGAAGCCTTTGGAAAACATGTGACCGACAAACGCGAATCCGCGATGCACCATCACCTGCACGCCGTCGGGCCGGCCACCCTGATCGGTGTGCCCGACAACGCGCATGTTGCGCGCGTAGTCCGGTTTCGGAAGTTCAGTCATTTATATGCATCCAGGAAATGCGGCACGGCGATCCAGTCGAGCATTGCGCCGTCGCTCTGTAGCAGATCGTGCATGCGGCGGTCTTCCTCGGTCTTCAGATTGACACCAAGGTGAGTGCCGAGCTTGCGGCCATGCATGACGATATTGTTGCCGATCGGCTGGCGCTCTGCGTTGTAGGCTTCCAACGCCTCGTCGACGTCGCCGTGCCGGTCGAGTTGCTTCGCCAGCGCCATCGCGTCGGTGCCGGCCTTGGCCATTCCGAAGCCCATGTGCGGCCGCGCATTCGCTGCCGCATCGCCGACCATCGCGACGCGGCCATAGGAGATTGTGGGCGCCGTGAAATCGTAGATCGGTGTGAAGAAAGGCTGTTTTATCTTCATAAGGGAATCCAGCAGAGGCGGCGGCAGGATCTCCTTGGCGTCCTTGTGCATGCCGGCGATCAGATCCTTGCGCACGAGCGGCGGCGGCACCGAGTATTCATGCTGCGCGCCTTTTTCGTCCACGCACATTTCGCGCAGCTTTGCGACGTCGGCGACGCGGTACCAGATGAAATTGAATCGCCTTTTGCCCGGGGTGAGATCGTCATTAAAACCGGCGATCGGGTAGGTGATCACCTGCTGTTGCTTCGGCAGGTAAAATGTGAACAGCGGGTAGATGCTGCTCAGCGTCCCCGGGGCGAGATCGGCTTCGTTCGGCGCCCCGCGCCAGATGAAGTAGCCAGCATAGACGGGCTGCACCTGCGGCGCCATTTGCGCGCGCACGCTTGAGCGGATTCCGTCGCCGCCAATCAGGATGTCGGCATGCTCAACGCGTCCGCCGGAGAACTGGACGCGCACGCCGCGCTCGTCCTGGTCAACGCGCTCGAAATTCCAGCCGAGATGATAGTGCGCTTCGTCGATGGTCGCGCGCAGGAGACGTTGCAGCCGGTCCCAGGAGGTCAAGATCTGCCGCAGCGGCCGCTCATCCGTGACGCGGCCCGCGTGGTCGATGGCGATGCGCTTGGGCACCTCGATGCCGAGCATCTCCGTACCGGCGCCGCTCGCTTCCAGCGCTTCCATCAGCTCGGGGTGCCCGGTGATGCCGGCACCACGCCCGACCAGCTCGACATTCGACCGCTCGTAGACATCCACGTCCCAACCGATCTGCCGCAGGAATGCCGCGGAGAACAGGCCCGACATCGAGCCGCCAATAATGACGGCCCGTCTGTTGCGGCGGCGTGAGGAAGTCCCCGGCATGACGCAAACCATAGCCACTCATCCCGTGCTGTCCATTGTGACCGGTTGGAATGGCCCGCATAACCGGCCCGACTGCGGCGCAAAACGCGCTAGGCGGGGGCGGGAGCCGGGGCTATCAACGGGGGAATGGCCCGGCACCCGATTCGCATTCTCGGCATCGATCCGGGGCTCCGCCGCACCGGCTGGGGCCTGATCGAGTCCGACGGCAACCGGCTGATCCACATCGGGTGCGGCTCATTCGAGACCGACGACCGCGCCGACCTGGGCGTTCGCCTGCTTGCAATTCATGACGGACTGCTCGCGGTGATTGAGCAATTCCAACCGCACGAGGCAGCGGTGGAAGCGACGTTCGTCAACACCAATGCGGCCGCGACGCTGAAGCTTGGGCAAGCGCGTGGTATCGCGATGCTGGTGCCGGCCAAGGCCGGGCTCGCCGTTGCTGAATATGCGCCGAATCTGGTGAAGAAGACGATCGTCGGAACCGGCCACGGCGAGAAGGCGCAGATCCGCATGATGATCGGGGTCCTGCTGCCGAAGGCCGATCCGCAATCCGAAGATGCGGCCGATGCGTTGGCCATCGCCGTTTGCCACGCGCATCATCGGACGAGCGCGGTGCTGAAGGTGGCGGCGTCATGATCGGCAAGCTCAAGGGCATCATCGATTCTTACGGCGAGGACTACATCATTCTCGACGTCGGCGGCGTCGGATATCAGGTGCATTGCTCGGCGCGCACGCTGCAGGCGCTGCCCTCTCCCGGCGAGCCCGCCACGCTGTCGATCGAGACGCATGTCCGCGAAGACCAGATCAGGTTGTTCGGATTTGCGAGTGATCTCGAGCGTGAATGGTTTCGCCTGCTGCAGACCGTGCAGGGGGTCGGCGCCAAGGTCGCCATGTCTGTGCTTGGCACGCTGAAAGCATCCGAGCTCGCGTCGGCGATCGCGATGCGCGACAAGGCCATGGTCGCGCGCGCTCCTGGCGTCGGGCAGAAAGTCGCCGAGCGGATCGTCACCGAACTGAAGGACAAGGCGCCGGCCTTTGCGAATATCGATCCGGCGGTGGTGCACCTCGCAGGCGCGCTTGACGAGAAACGCGCGCCACGGCCGGTAGCCGACGCCGTCTCTGCGCTGATCAATCTCGGCTATGGCCATCCGCAGGCCGCCGCCGCCATTGCGGCCGCTGCGCGCAATGCCGGCGAGGGCGCCGATACCGCGACACTGATCCGGCAGGGGCTGAAGGAGCTGGCGAGATGAGCAGCCCACCCCGCCTTGTCGCCTCCGACGCCCGTGACGACGACGCCGACGCGTCGCTGCGTCCGCAACGTCTATCGGAATTCATCGGCCAGGAGCAGGCACGCGCAAACCTCAAGGTGTTCATCGAGGCCGCGCGCGCCCGCAAGGAAGCGCTCGACCATGTGCTGTTCGTCGGCCCGCCCGGTCTGGGCAAGACCACGCTGGCGCAGATTCTCGCGCGCGAATTGGGCGTCAATTTCCGCGCCACATCCGGCCCGGTGATCGCCAAGGCGGGCGATCTCGCGGCGCTGCTCACGAACCTCGAGCCGCGTGACGTTCTGTTCATCGACGAAATCCATCGACTCAATCCGGCGGTGGAGGAAATCCTCTATCCGGCGATGGAGGACTTCCAGCTTGATCTCATCATCGGCGAAGGTCCGGCCGCGCGCTCCGTGAAAATCGATCTGTCGCCCTTCACCTTGATCGGCGCAACCACGCGCGCGGGATTGTTGACCAATCCCCTGCGCGACAGGTTCGGCATTCCGGTGCGGCTGAATTTCTATTCCGAAAGAGAGCTCGAGGAGATCGTCAATCGCGGCGCGCGCGTGCTCGGCATCGGAGTTGCGGCTGACGGCTCCAACGAAGTCGCCAGGCGCGCGCGCGGCACACCGCGCATTGCAGGCCGCCTGCTGCGCCGGGTGCGCGATTTCGCCCATGTCGAGGGTGCAAAAATCATCGACCGCAAGACCGCCGATCGGGCGCTGTCCGCGCTTGAGGTGGATGGTGCGGGTCTCGATTCGATGGATCGGCGCTATCTCAAGACCATCGCGGAAAATTATGGCGGTGGGCCGGTCGGCGTCGACACGATGGCGGCGGCGCTCTCCGAGCCGCGCGACGCAATCGAAGACATCATCGAGCCGTTCCTGATCCAGAAAGGTTTCCTGCAACGCACGCCGCGCGGGCGATTGCTCACGGGACTTGCATTTCAGCACCTCGGCCTGCCCGAGCCCGCGCGCGATCCGAGTCAGTTCGGTCTCTTTTCGGAAAACGATGAATGAGCGGCAACGTTATCAGCGTCGTCGCGGCACTCATTCGCGACGAGAATGGGCGCGTGCTGCTGGTCCGCAAGCGCGGGACCGCGGTCTTCATGCAGCCGGGCGGCAAACGCGATCCCGGCGAGAGTGATATTGCGGCGCTTGCACGTGAGCTGGTCGAGGAGCTGGGGTGCCGCGTCGCAGAGAGCAGCGCGCGGCCGCTTGGTGTGTTCGAATGCGCTGCGGCGAATGAACCGGATCGCCGGGTGCGCGCGGCGGTGTATGCCGTTGACGTCGAGGGGCCGGTCATACCGCACGCTGAAATCGATCAGCTGCTGTGGGTCGATCCGCGCGCGCTGCCCGACTTGCCCTTGGCGCCGCTGACGCGCGACCATGTGCTGCCATTGGCCGGCATCGGGTCCTCATGAATAGCGGCATGAAAACCATGGAGGGCGGCTGCCACTGCGGCCGCGTGCGGTTTCGTGTGACGGCGGAACTCGACCGCGTCACTTATTGCAATTGCTCGATGTGCACCAAGAAAGGCTTCCTGCATTTGATCGTTCCGCCGGAGCAGTTCGAACTCGTGAGCGGCAGGGACGATCTGGCCACCTACACATTCAACACCGGTGTCGCCAAGCACATGTTCTGCCGGCACTGCGGCATCCACCCCTTCTACGTGCCGCGCTCCGACCCGGACAAGATCGACGTGAACGTGCGATGCCTTGACGGCATTGACCTGTCCGCGCTTTCGGTGCGGTCTTTCGATGGGCGGCATTGGGAGCAGGCGATGCAGAAAGATGTGCCGTGGCGATGAGCAACGCGCTTGATGGCGAAATCCATGATGGTCGGCACCACCAGGCGGTGCGCGTCTACTACGAGGACACGGATTTTTCCGGCGTTGTCTACCACGCGAGCTATTTGCGTTTCATGGAGCGCGGCCGCACAAACTATCTGCGGCTGATCGGCGCGGATCACCGCGCGCTCTTCGAGCAGGCCGAGAAAGAGGCGCCCGGTTTTGCCTTTGTCGTCCGCCACATGAGCATCGACTTCAATAAGCCGGCTCACATGGACGACGTGCTCGATATTGTCACCTCTCCCGAAGAGGTTAAGGGGGCGTCGGTGACGCTCAATCAGAAGGTTATGCGCGGTGGGGATCTTCTGGTTGAAGCCCATGTTCAAGTTGCATTCGTGTCGGGCGGACGCGCTCGCCCTATTCCGAAGCCACTTCGCATTGCGATGAAAGCCGACCAGGAATCGGGCGGCGCCGGCTGACGGCGGATGTTATATTCGCTGCATGATCGAACAGAATTTCGCACTCTTTGAAACAGAGATCGGAACTTGCGGCATCGTCTGGGGTGCACGCGGTATCGTCGGGGTGCAGCTTCCCGAGGCAAATGCTGCGGCAACGCGCGCACGCGTGTGCCGCCGTTATCCGGTAGCGCACGAAGCGGCCCCAACACCTGATGTACGGCACGCGATTGACGGCATCGTTGCGCTGCTTGCAGGCGAAAAGCGTGACCTGACCGATATTGCAATCGACGAAGGCGGATTGCCGGACTTCAACAGGCGCGTCTATGCAATTGTCCGCAAAATCCCGCCTGGCGCCACCATCACTTATGGCGAGATCGCGGAACGACTTGGTGACAAGACGTTGTCACGGGAAGTCGGGCAGGCGATGGGCGAAAATCCGACGCCGATCATTATGCCATGTCACCGCGTGCTGGCGGCTGGCGGCAAGACCGGTGGCTTCTCTGCGAGCGGCGGGGTGGTGACCAAGCTGCGCCTGCTCACGATCGAAGGTGCGCAACCTGGCGGCCCAACGTTGTTCGAAACCCTCCCTCTCATGGCGAGAAAGCGGGGCTCTTAGGCCGGCATCGACGCAATCCCCTCCTTAATGTAAAAGCGATTCACATGAGATGGGGCAAACGCGGCCATGCGTCCCGCGGCTATCACCACGGCAATCTGAAAGAAGCCCTGGTGCGTGCCGCGCTCGAACTGATTGCCGAAAAGGGCCCGGCGGGTTTCACCTTTGCCGATGCGGCGCGCTGGGCGGGCGTGAGTCCTGCTGCGCCTTATCGCCACTTTCGCGACCTCGATGCATTGCTCGCCGACGTCGCGCGGCGCGGCTTCGAGGAATTTTCAGCGGCGCTTGCGAAGGCCTGGGACGACGGCAGCCCCGACGTGATGACTGCGTTCGACCGGCTCGGCAAAAGCTATCTTGCATTCGCAAAGCGCGAGCCGGCTTATTACTCGGCGATGTTCGAAGCCGGCGTCGCGCTCGATACCGATCGCGAATTGCGCGAGGTAAGCGAGAATGCCTTCGCGGTTTTACGCGCGGCCTCCGAGAAACTTGTCGCAATGATGCCGTCCCAAGGCAGGCCGCCAGCGCTCATGGTCGCGCTGCACATCTGGTCGATGACGCACGGCATTGCGTCACTATTCGCGCGTGGCGATGCCGCGCGCCGCAAGCTGCCGATGTCGCCGGAAGAGCTGCTTGAAGCCGCCGTACTGATTTACCTGCGTGGGCTCGGCCTCAACGCGTCCGCGCGGCGGCGCTGAGCGCTCGCTGCGCCGAAATTCTGCGGCCACATCTGGCGCTGCGACCATCGGCCCCCAATTTAATCTTTGCGCCGCGCTTGACAGTGTCCGTCGCGGGCGTTAGCTATGTAAATGTTATTTACATTCACGCGAGGCCGACAATGCCCATCACCGCAAAGCTTGATGAACTCGGAAAGCCTGCCTGGATAGCTCTGGTTGTTCTGGGCTTCATGGTCTGGTGGCCGATCGGCCTCTCGGTGCTCGCCTTCACAATATGGAGCGGACGAATGGGATGCGGATATTACGGCGGCCATGACCGCTGGCAGAACAAGATGGAACGCATGCAGCACAAGATGGACTGGATGCGATCGCGGATGAGCGGGGGTCCATGGAGCGGTGGCTGGAACCATGCGCCGTCGAGCGGCAACCGCGCTTTCGACGAGTACCGGACCGATACCTTGCGCCGGCTCGAGGAAGAGCAGCGTGAGTTCCGCGAATTCCTCGACCGTCTCCGCTTCGCAAAGGACAAGACCGAGTTCGACCAGTTCATGGCCGAACGCCGCAACCGGCAGATGCCTGACGCGCAGCAGCCCCAGAACTGAGTGGTACGTCCGGTGAAAGAAAAGGCCGCCCCCGAAGGGCGGCCTTTGTGCTTGCGGCGTTTTAGGCAAGTAACGACTCCTTAACCACAATCAGCGCTGTTTAGGGCGGAAAAGCCCGCTTTCGCGCCCAAGTTTGGCCAAGTTTCGCGGGGATTTCGTAGGTTGCCGGTGGACGGGACATACGAAACTCGCGAGACATTCGGTTTGCGACTTAGCGCGTGGGCGGCATCGTCGCGCGCGCACGTTGATTGCGGATATTGCGCCGCGCCGGTTCGGCCGACGGAACCGGATTGAGCGGAAAGGACGAGCCTATGAATCCTGCCGACGTGGCGCAGTCGGTGCTCCCGCTGACCTCATCCGATCTTTCGCTGTTCACGCTGTTCTGGAACGCCCATTGGGTCGTCAAGACAGTGATGGTCGGATTGCTGGTTTGCTCGGTTTGGGTCTGGGCGATCGCGATCGACAAGACTGTGCTCTACACACGGTCACGACGTGCCATGGACCGCTTCGAGCAGGCATTCTGGTCCGGTCAGTCGCTCGACGAACTTTATCGGACATTGTCGAACCGCCCCGCACACTCGATGGCGGCATTGTTCGTCGCTGCCATGCGCGAGTGGAAGCGAAGCTTCGAGGGCAATGCACGCGCGGTCGGCGGCCTTCAGATGCGCATTGAAAAAGTGATGGAAGTAACCATCGCCCGGGAGGTCGAGCGGCTCGAAAGGCGGCTGCTGGTCTTGGCTACCGTCGGTTCGGCGGGGCCTTTTGTGGGCCTGTTCGGCACCGTCTGGGGCATCATGACCAGCTTCCAGTCGATCGCGGCGTCCAAAAACACGTCATTGGCGGTGGTTGCGCCCGGCATTGCCGAAGCGCTGTTTGCGACCGCACTTGGCCTTGTCGCCGCCATACCGGCGACCATTTTCTATAACAAGTTCGCGGCCGAGGTTAACAAGCAGGCGCAGCGGTTGGAGGGCTTTGCCGACGAATTTGCCGCCATACTGTCGCGGCAGATCGACGAGCGCGGGTAGGGGTTCATCTCATGGCTGCCAATGCCGGCACGCCGGTGATCGGAAAGCGCAAGCATCATCGCCAGCGGGTGATGAGCGAGATCAACGTCACCCCCATGGTCGACGTGATGCTCGTCCTGTTGATCATCTTCATGGTCTCGGCTCCGCTGCTGACCGTCGGGGTTCCTATCGACCTGCCTCAGAGCCAGGCTAAAAGCCTTGAGCAGGACAAAGAGCCGCTCACCGTGTCGGTCACCGAGAAGGGCCAAATTTTCTTGCAAAATAGCGAAATCGCCGCGGCCGATCTGATCCCCAAGATGCAGGCGGTGGCCGAGGCGCGCGGCGGCACTGAGGCCCGGGTTTACGTGCGCGGGGACAAGAAGGTCGACTATGGCACCATGATGAAGGTGATGGGTCAGCTGTCGTCAGCCGGCTTTCATCGTGTAGCCTTGGTCACGGAATTCGAGCAGGGCGCTAAAGCGCAGTGATGAGAAAGGCGACCGCGATATCGGCCGGCCTGCATGCGGCAGTGCTGCTGTGGGCGACGCTGTCGTTTTCCGGCAAAACCTTCAACGTTACACCGGCGGAGTCGCTGCCTGTCGACTTCATCAGCGAGAAGGATTTCTCGGAGATGACGAAGGGCGTCAAGGATGCGCCCAAAGTCGAGGCTCCGAAGCCGCTGGTCGAGAAAAAAACGGAGGAGCCGCCGAAGCCGATCGAAGAGGTCAAGCCCAAG
>DATBTA010000207.1:0-16407 GCA_036559505.1 Pseudolabrys sp.
ATGGGTCGTCGCGTCGATGTACTGGGAAGATAAATTGGTTTCGACCGGCAAGAGCTTCAACCCGATTGGCTGGCACGCCGCGCACAAAACGCTCCCGATCGGCACACTGATCCGTGTCTCCAATCCGAAAAACCACCGGTCGATAAATGTGACGATCAATGACCGCGGACCATTCGTCGCCAATCGTGATCTGGATCTCACGCTCGGCGCCGGCACCCTGCTAGGCCTCCAGGGTCTCGGGACGGTCTATATGGAAGTGCTCTCCATACCGCCGGTCAAATATATACGGCGGCCGGTGGTGGAAAGCCTATTCGCAGTCAATGATGCCAACGCTAATTGCGTCGGCGTTTCCTGCTGATTACACCCGCCAGAGCTGCGCAATTATAGTTAATAGTGCATTAACCTAATTGGTTAATCGGCGTTTAAGAACTCCTACCAATTTGTTAATTTTGCCGATAACGGGGCGGGGCGAGATCGCGCTCAATGCGGCCCTAGAGATGCGGTAATCGCCAGCCGACCGGCTGGTGAAGTGACCGCGAGGTCCCGCCGCAACGCATCCAGTCCTGTCTTGTCGACCGTCCGCGCAGCGACACGCGGGCGTAGTGCTGCGACGTGCACGGAGGAATGGTGCGGTGACGGCGGGAATTTTGCACAGCGGCCAAACACGAGGCGATTGGGTCGAGCTCAGCGCCGCTGGATCGTGGACTGCCGAATATGCCAGCGCGATCGAGCCGCAGGTCGAAGCGGCCACGCGTGGGATCACCGCGCGGGGCATCGCCATCAACATCAATCGCATCGAATATCTCGATACCTACGGGGCCTGGTTGATCGAGCGCACGATGCGCCAATGGGCAACGGAGGGACGCGAAGCGCGCCTGGTCGGGTTGCGTGAGGATTTTCGAGGGCTCTTCGAAAAAGTCCACGCGGGCACGCAGATGCTTTCGGCGCCGCCGCCTCGCCCCAACAGCATCGTCGCGACGCTCGTTAGCGTCGGCATGACGATGTCGGCGGTCGCCGCCGACCTTTATCTGTTCGTGCAGATGCTCGGCTCGCTGATAACCGCCTTCGGGCGCGTCATGCGGCATCCAACGACCTTTCGGTTCACGTCGACCGTCCATCAACTCGAGCGGGTCGGATGGCGGGCAGTGCCGATTATTCTGCTGATCACCGTTTTGATCGGCGCGATTCTCGCGCAGCAGGGCATTTTTCATTTCCGAAAATTCGGGGCCGACATCTATGTCATCGACATGGTCGGTGTGCTCGTGCTGCGTGAAGTCGGCGTCCTTATTGTCTGCATCATGGTCGCCGGCCGATCAGGGAGCTCCTACACGGCGGAACTCGGTGCAATGCGAATGCGCGAGGAAGTTGATGCGTTACGCACGATGGGTTTCGATCCGATAGAGGTGCTTATTCTTCCGCGTATCATCGCGTTGGTGATAGCGGTTCCGACGCTCACTTTCCTCGGATCGATGGCCGCGCTCTATGGAGGCGGTTTGGTCGCCTGGCTTTATGGCGGCATCGCGCCGGAGGTGTTCCTAACGCGCCTGCGCGAGGCAGTCACGATCAACACGTTTGAGGTAGGACTGATTAAGGCGCCGTTCATGGCGTTAGTCATCGGTGTTGTCGCCTGCGTCGAAGGTCTGCAGGTGCAGGGCAGCGCCGAATCCCTCGGCGAGCAGACAACCAATTCGGTGGTTAAGTCGATCTTCCTGGTGATCGTGCTCGACGGCATTTTTGCCATGTTCTTCGCGTCGATCGGAATGTGACATGGCGGTCGATCGCAAGGCTCCAATCATCGAAGTGCACGACCTGGTTGTCGATCTGAAAGGGCACCGGATCCTCAACGGCGTTACTCTCGACGTCTACAGGGGTGAAATTCTCGGCTTCGTCGGCGCTTCCGGAGCGGGCAAATCCGTGCTCACGCGCACGATCGTCGGGCTTCTGCCGAAACAACAGGGGCGCATCGACGTTTTCGGTGTCGACCTCGATCATGCTGGCGAGGTGCAGCGCCAGGAGATCGAGCGCCGCTGGGGCATATTGTTCCAGCAAGGCGCTTTGTTTTCCTCGCTGACCGTGGGCGAAAATGTCGAATTCCCGATCCGTGAATATCTAGACGTCTCCGACAAGTTGATGACCGAAATCGCGATCACCAAGCTCGAAATGGTCGGGCTTAAGCCGGATGTCTACCGCAAATACCCCTCGGAACTTTCAGGCGGCATGATCAAGCGGGTGGCGCTCGCACGCGCCCTCGCGCTCGACCCGGAAATTTTATTTCTCGACGAGCCGACTTCGGGCCTCGATCCGATCAGCGCGGGCGATTTCGACCAACTAATCCTGACCTTACAACGGACTTCGGCAATGGCGGTTTTCATGGTAACCCATGACCTCGACAGCCTTCACACGATCTGCGACAGGATCGCGGTCCTTGGTGAAGGCAAGATTCTTGAAGCCGGAACAATGGATACGATGCTCAAGTCGCAGCATCCATGGCTGAAAGCCTATTTCCATGGCGCGCGTGCGCGCGTGCTGCACGCTGTGGCCAAGAACTGACGGAGTGGAGCGATGGAGAGAAAAGCGCATTACGCCCTGATAGGGCTGTTCACGTTCGCAGTCGTTGCGGGCGCGTTCGGTTTTGTGTTCTGGCTGCACCACTCCTCCGGCAAGAAACAGGCCGTTGCTTACCGTGTCATCTTCGATAGTACCGTGTCGGGTCTGCACGTCGGCGGCAATGTTCTGTTCAACGGCATTCGCGTCGGCGAGGTTACCAGACTGCAGCTTGATCCAGACAAGCCTTCGCAGGTCGTCGCCATGCTGGCGGTCAACAAGGCGACACCGATCCGGTCGGACACTAAAGTGGGCCTCGAATTTCAAGGCCTGACAGGCGTCGCGTCGGTGTCGCTCAAGGGCGTCTCCGCGACCACGCCCTTGATCGAGCGCGAAGAGGGTGAGCCGCCGACCTTGAAAGCCGATCCAAGCGCCAGTCAGGACATGATGCAGGCCGCGCGCGACGTCCTGAACAGGGCAGAAGAAGTTATCGCCGCAAACCAGGAGGCGATACGTCAGGCAGTCAAGGATATCGCAACGTTCAGTGCATCGCTCGCGCGCAACTCCGATAATGTCGATATCATTGTGAGCGACGCAAAAGACACGATGAAAAATGCCAAAGAAGCGACTGCGTCTGCGCGCATGTTGATGGACAATCTGGACAAGCGCACCGAGGAGATCACGGTCGGCGTGAACAGGATGACGAGCACTGCGACTCGCCAGATCGATATTGCGGGCCGGGCGATTACCGACCTCGCGCATAATCCGCAGCGTTTCCTCTTTGGAGGCAGCGGCAGCAGCAGCAGCAGCAGTTCGACAACGCCGCCGGCATCGGTGCCGGCGCCGGCGCCGGCTCGCACCACAACGCCGCTACCACCGGCACGCGCCCAGCGATAGCGGGTAACCCGGCCGTTGGGGAAGGGCCGTCTCTCAATCGATGAAGCGATTGTGGGGCACGGCGTAGACCGAATGATGGTTTGCGCCGCGCACGCCTCCTGCTAGTTTGGCGCCTTAAAGGAGCAGCCGGGGGGTCGCTCGCCATGCAATTCCGCAGCGACAACATGCTGCCTGCGTCGGCGCATCTTCGTCCGGCGACAATCACAATCTTTTTCGTTCTCCTAATGGCAGTTGCGTCGATTCCAATTGCGACGCATCCGCTGCCGCCACTGTCGGACTACGTCAACCACCTGGCCCGGACCCACGTTATCGACGCGATCGGCACAGATTCCAATCTCAGCCGATACTACACCGTCGAGTGGCAAATCATCCCCAACCTGATGATCGATCTCATCGTCCCGGTCTTGCACCGGTTCATGAGCGTCTATCTCGCGGGCCAGATTTTCACGATCCTGGCCTTCTTGATGATCGCTTCCGGGGCGCTTGTATTGAGTCGTGCGTTCAATGGTAGCTGGTCGCCGGTGCCGCTCGTGGCCTTGCCGCTTCTCTATAACGGCGTGCTGCTGGTTGGCGTGATGAACTATGTGTTCGGTATCGGCCTCGTCCTTTGGGCGCTTGCGTTATGGGTGATGCTTCGCGAGCGCGCTTGGCCCTCGCGGTTTGCGGTATCGACGTTGTTCGCGATTGCGCTGTTCGTCTGCCACCTGTTTGCGGCAGGCGTGTACGGCCTGGGTCTGCTCGCACTTGAACTAAATCGTCTGTGGCTGCGCAGACATGAACCCTGGGCGCCGCGCGTCGCCGAGTTTGCGGCTGCCGGAATACCTTTTGTGCCGCTCGCCGTGCTTCTGGTCGTCAGCCCGACGTGGAATGCCCCAGGGTCGCCGGCATTTTGGGACCTCAGCGGCAAGCTGCAGGGCCTCGTCGCAGTGTTCGATGCCTACTATCTGGCAGTGGCCGCTGGCTTGCTGGCAGCCGCCACCGCAGGTGCGGTCTATGCCTGGCGCCGTGGCATCCTGACTTTCCATCCGGCCGGCTGGGCCATCCTCGCCGTCGGCTGTGTTGCCTATCTTGCCCTACCTCGCGCCTTATTCGGCGCGCATCTCGCAGACCAACGCCTGCCGATTGCGATTGCATTTATGCTTGTGGCTTGCTTCGACGTCGACTTGCGAGACCGCGCGATCCGGCACGGCTTCATGGCTCTGGTCGCGGCGCTGCTTGTCGCGCGTGTCGCCGAGGTCCAACTGGTCTGGAACCACCTCGATCGCGGCACCAAGGAATTTTTCCAGTCGGTCGAGAAGATCAAGCGCGGTGCGCGCGTTCTTGTCGTCTACGGCGATCGATCAACTAGCAAAGAGATTAGCGATTTCAACCTGGTGCATGCAGCCTCGATGGCGGTCATCGAACGTTCGGCGCTTGTCTCGACCGAGTTCACCGTCAAAGGCAAGCAGATCCTGCATGCGCGCAAGGAATTCCAGAAATACGTGGAGACCGAGGACTGGTTGCCGCCCGCGTTGCCGTACATGCTGCAGGTCGCCGAAGGCGACAAGGCAGACGTTTCATATTTCTGGAACGATTGGCCGCAGCACTATGACTACGTCTACATTCTGTTCACGACGCCGGGTATGCGCAACCCGGACAGGAACCATCTCGGACTCGTCTACGAAGGCGGAGCTTTCCAGCTCTATCGCGTCCTCCCCACCATCAGCGCGGTCGGCCGCTAGCTGAACGCTTCAATCGACTTCGAGCGGCAGCTGCACCGGTTGCCTGCGCTTGGCCGAAAGGTCGAGCGCCTTTGTCAACATCAGGTTGCGGTGTGCTTCCTCCACGGTCGCCGCAGCCGTCGGCAGTCCAAGCGCGATGCGGTTGAGCCACGAGTCGGTTTCTTCCGCCATGGGCCCGCGCAGTTCGCCAAGCGCCATGTCGCCGGGAGGATAGCTACCCATGAAATCGACCAGCCGGCTGGCATCGGGGTTGTATCCTTCCGACTGCGGCTTGGAGACCGCAAGGACGATGTCGCGGTGCGTGTCGTCGATGGTGAGAACTCCGGTCGTGCCGATGATGCCGACCTCGAGAGAATATACCGCAGCCGGCCACGTCACTGGCAGCGCCCACGACATGTTCAGGTGATAGATGGTGCCGTCGGAAAAATTGATCATGCCGGCGGTGCCGTCGATGCCCTTGTAGGAAGGCCCGAGCACCTTGTCGACCGAGCGCGCGTAGCACTCGACCGCGGTTTTTCCTTCCAGGCACCACATGCAGATGTCGAGAGCGTGCGTGCCCGATATCACCATCGGAGAGATCGTCGAGGGATCGTCGGTGCGCTTGTAGTTGTCGATGGCGACGAGCCGGTTCATGAATGCGCGCGAGGTGACCATTGTGACGTCCCCGAGCGCGCCGGTACGGCATTTTTCCTTGGCGGCCAGCCAGCGACGGCGGAAGCGCTGCGTATAGCCGACGACGGCGTCGATCTTGGCGTCCTTGATTGCCTTGAGAACCCGCGCGGATTCCTTGAGATCGGTTGCCAGCGGCTTCTCGATTAGCATCGGGATGCCGCGCTCGACCGCCATCATGATTGGATCGACGTGCAGGTGCTCGTCGGTGCAGATTATCGCGGCCGTCACCTCCGGCCGCTTCAGCAGCTCGACGTGACTTTGCGTAACAAAATCGGCGCTGATTTTTGGGCCCACTTCGCCCGCCCGGTTCGGATTCTTCTCGGCAAGGCCGATCCATTCGACGGCCGGGTGACGCGCCGCCACCTCGCCGCGAAACAGGCCGACGCGGCCGCCGCCGATGATGGCAAGGCCGACGCCTTTGGCAGACTTCTTCATTGATTTGCCCCAGCGCGAATCTTCTGCTTGAACTCGGCTATGGCGGAAATGGTCTCATTTGTTAGCGGCAAATCGACCGGCTCGTTGCGATCGGCCGATAGATCGGCGGCGCTGTAGGTCTCCATAACGCGGCGCGCACTTTCGGGCGTCACCATTACCGCTGAATCGCGAATGCAGGCTTCGAGGAAGTGGATCGTTTCCGGGCCCATTCCGCCGGCAAAGACGTTGTCGACCCACTCGCCCGGCATGGTCGACATCGGGAACTGCTGGCCGTCCTTCTCTGTGTTGAGCCAGTTATCGCGCTGGGTGTCGTCGAGAAACAGCGAGCCTTCGGTGCCGGTGATTTCGATCCAGGTGGCGCAGTAGTTGGGATAGCTTGGCGGCAGATTCCAGCCGCCACCGATCATCACGGCAACGCCGTTGTCCATCGTCACCGTGGTGAACATGACGTCGTGCGAGCCGTTAATTGGTTCCATGTACCCGTAGGCGCCTTGCGAATAAACGCGGATCGGTTTTGCAGGCTCGAGCAGCCACAGCACAAAATCGAGGTCGTGCGTTGACTCCATGACGACCGGCGACAGACGGACGCGGCTGGCGATCTTCTTGCCCAGGCTCCGCGAGAGATGCCGGCTCACCAGCACGGAGACCACCTTGCCAAGCGTGCCGTCGACGATCTTCTTCTTCGCGTAGGCGATTTTCGGATTGAAGCGCTGCGAATAGCCGATAGTGAACTTGAGATTGTTGCGCTTGGCGAGCTGGATGAGCTCGTCCGCTTCCCACAGTTCTAGCGCAATCGGCTTTTCCAGCATCACGTTCTTGCCGGACTTCAGGCAGTCCCGGCAGATCGGGTAATGGTTTGATTCCGGCGTGGTCGAGATGTAGACGACCGAAATATTGTCGTTCTTGATAATGTCGTTGTAGTCGAGCGTCGCGGTGGCGGGCTTGTACAGTTTCTTCACTTCGGCGAGCCGATCGGGACGGATTTCGCACAGATGCAGTTTGTCGACCAATGCCGTGCGCGCCAATGTTTCCGCACGCGTGCCTCCGACCCATCCGACACCGATCACCGCAGCTTCAACCGTTTTCACCGACGCCTTCCTTCCGCTTCTTATGATGTGCCGCGACCGGCCGGCCGCGCGAGCGGCAGACTAGCCCACGGGTTTAACGACCGGAAGGGCAAGGTTTTCAGCGTACGAAAGCGGGCTGGCCCACACCGAACACTTGCGCCGCAAACTGCGGATAGACCTCGGCGAGTTGTGGGGCGATCACTTCGCGCATCAGCTTGAGCGTTTCGGGCGTTGGTGCCGGCGTCTCGGGTACGCTCTGCGGCCTATCGAATTCGAAACCGGTATTTTCGACGATCTCCTCTAGCGTGTGGCCCGGGTGCACGCTTGCCAGCGTGAAACGCCCATCGGCAAATGTGAACGCGCAGCGGTTGGTCACCAGCCCGACCGGCCCTCCGGTCCGGAAGACATTTCCATCGTTGGTGCCCGGCGCGCTGACGAAGTCGACCTTTGGAACGAGCGTTCGGCGGGAATGCTCGGTGCGGAACAAGATCACCTTGGGCACGACGTAATAAAGATAGGCCGAACCAAATGAGCCGGGGAACCGCACTTTCGGGCGATCGTATTCCCCGATGCTCACGAGATTGACGTTGCCCTGTCCGTCGATTTGTCCGCCCGAAAGAAAAAATACGTCGATGCGGCCCTGGCCCGCGCAATCGAACAACTCGCGACCGCCGTCGGTGAAGAAATTGTGCTTGCGGCTTTGCAGGAGGGAAACGTAGGGGCGCCCTTTACCGCGCTCGCGCGCGAGCAGCGCCGCAGTTGCCGGAATTGGCGATGCATTGCCAACGGCAACGTGACGCACATCGCCGATCAGCCGCGCAATGACGTCGGCAAGAAGTTCTTCGTCACGAAAACTGCTTTTCGTCATAACCGGATTGGTGGTTTGAACCTAAGCCGCGCGCTTTTCATAGACATACTTCTCCAGGTACTCTGCAAAACCCGGCTCTGTAGCTGCCATGCGGGCATACAGGGCGAGGTGTTCAGCGTCCGCAGCGTAAAAATCCGGCAGGCCAAGCGGCCATGCGCCGCGCTCCGCAACCACAATACTTTCGACGTAAAATCCGGGAAGCGTGCCGGCCGCGAGTGTCGGGTCGTCGAGCAGGTTGCCGTCGTAGATGTTTTCCACGGTTACGACGGTCTTCGTCGCGGCGTGTGCCATTGTCGCCAGCTCGCGCTGGCGGCCGATCCAGACATTGCCGAGGCGGTCAGCCATCGGGGCGTGGAGTAGCGCAACGTCGGGCTTGATCGCCGGGAGCAGGACGATCGGGTCGTCAGAACCGAAAGGGTTATTGATGACCTTCCAGTCGTCGCGGTATTTCAAAATGTCCGAGCCGATAAGGCCGCGCAATGGTATGAAAGGCACGCCTTTCTCCGACGCCTGCAAAGCGGAGTGCAATGCGGGACATGTCGCGTCCTTTATTTTGATCGCCGCCGAAGTCGCCGCGGCGGAGAAACGCGGCGCCGGACCGAACTCGCCCAGGCTCACCGCGCTCGTCTCGAGCGTCTCGATGCATCCGGCCCCGATCAGCAGATCGGCCTGCAGACTCGACGTCGGCAGTGCAACGAGATGCAGTCGTTTTACGCCACGCCTGATCAAAGCGCGCGTTGCGGACATCGGCACGCCGGAAACCTCGCGCGGAACCACCAGCATGCAGCCGTCGGCAATAGGCGCAATTGCATCGTCGATTGATTTCGCCGGTTGAAACATTGGGGCCTGCGAGTTGCGCCGCTTTGGTATTGCTGCCTTTTTCCCATTGTTGCCCTTGCATCGTCCACTGGATTTTGCGACTTGGGTCAGATGCCCGCGACCTTGCAGGACAAATTGCGCGCCAAACGCTTCGTTATCACCGCGGAAGTGACGCCCCCTGTGTCCGCAGATCGTGGCGAATTGCTAGCGAAAGCGCTACCACTGAGAGGCCTCGCGGACGCCGTAAATATCACCGATGCCGCCGGTGCGCGGCCGCATCTTGGTGCGATCACCTCTGCCGCAATTCTTGTCGAGCAAGGCATCGAGCCCGTCCTTCAGTTGACCTGCCGCGACCGCAATCGCATTGCGCTGCAGAGCGATCTGCTGAGCGCTGCAGCATCGGGCGTGCGCAATCTGCTGATGCTGCGCGGCGACGATCCGAGCGCCGGGGATCAGCCTGACGCCAAGCCGGTCTTCGATCTCGATCCGCGTTCGTTGCTTGCTACCGCGCGGCGCTTGCGGGACACCGGCGAGCTTCCCACGGGCCGGAAGGTTGGCGGCAATTTCGATTTCTTCCTTGGGAGCGCCGACAACCCGATCGATCCGCCGCCTGGGTGGAAACCGGCAGGACTACAGGCGAAGATCGATGCCGGCGCCCAGTTCGTGCAGACACAATTCTGCATGGATGCCGGCGTCGTGAATCGCTATATGGCCCGGCTCGCCGAGTTGGGCCTGACTGACAAATTATCGTTCCTGATAGGCGTCGTGCCGCTGCGCTCGGCAAAATCCGCGCGCTGGATCAAGGAGAAGTTGTTCGGTGCAGTTATTCCGGATGCGTTGATCGACAGCATGGAGCAGGCAACCGATCCGGTGGCTGAGGGCACCAGGATCTGCGCCGACATCATTCGCGAACTGAACGGCGTGGCAGGCGTTGCGGGTGTGCATATCATGGCACCGGGGAACGATGCGGTCGTGCCGGGCCTTATAAATGTTGCGCGCGCCAGCATCGGACGTCTTGCGCCGGCTTGACCGACTCGATCGGACTGTATTGCCGTCGCGCCGCCCGCCCAAATGATGCTAGAATTCCAGACGAACCAGCGAGACACAGACGCCGTCAAGGCGCGGTACCAGGGAGGATAACGAATGAAAAACCGTAGAATTGGGCTCGCAACTATCGTGGTCGCCGCGGCATTGGCCGGTTTCATTGCGCCTGGCATGGCGCAGGAAAAGGTCTGGAAGCATGGCTTGATCAATGCGAAAGCTGATGCCGGCATTTTCCTGATGGTATCCACGCGTGACTTTGCGAAGAAACAAGGTCTCAAGATCGAAATTTCGCAATTCAAGGACGATCAGCTTGCGCTCAAGGCATTGATCGCCGGCGAGCTCGACAGCTTCGAAGGGGGTCCGCAAGGCGTGTTCGCGGCCGACTCCAAGGGCGCCGACGTCAAGCTGCTTGGTTGCCATTGGATTGTCGTTCCGCATGGCATCTATGCCAGCGAAAAAATCACAAAGGTCGAGGATCTGAGGGGCAAGCAAATTGCAGTGTCTGCCCCCAACTCAATGCCCGACATGCTGGCGCGCTCGGCGCTGGCAAAATTCGGCATCTCCGACAGCGAGGTGAAGCTTGCGGCCGTCGGCGGCGACAAGGACCGTTATCAGGCGCTGATCGGTGGCGTGGTGGACGCGGCCGTTGTCTCGAACGAATATCAGCCAGTCGCTCCGAAGAATATCCATTTGCTGGTGGCGGGCCGCGAAGCCGTGCCGAATTTCCTGCGTGTGTGCATGGTTTCCAGCGCCAAGAAACTGGCCGAGCGCGGTGACGATGCGGTGAAGTTTCTCGCCGCGGAAATGAGCGCGCTACGCTTCGCGCTCGCGAACCGGGATGCCACGATCGCCTTAACTCGCGAACTTATTCACGCCAAGCCCGACGATCCGCGTCCCGCTTTTGTCTATGACGATGCCATCCAGCATCATGCCGTCGATCCGACGCTGCCGCTTCCGGCGGATAAGATCCAGTGGATCCAGGAACAGATGGTCAAGGCGGGCAAGCTGAAGGCGCCGCTTGATCTGAAGACAGTGACAGCGCCGGAATATCGCGAGAAAGCCCTGAAGGTCATTGGTCACTGAAATAAATCCGGAGTTCTGAATGGGTGAGGTGAGTTTCCTCGACGTCTCCAAGCGCTTTACGTTGCGCGTGGACGGCGAGGTGCATCATGTGCAGGCGCTTGACCGGGTCAGCTTCACGGTCAAGGACGGCGAGATCGTCGCCCTGATCGGCCCATCCGGTTGCGGCAAGACCACCGCGCTTCGGGTTGCGATGGGGCTCGATCCGTCGAGTGGGGGCCGCGTGACCGTAGACGGGCGTGAAATCAATGGCTGCGGCCATGATCGCGGCATGGTGTTCCAGCACGCAGAGCTGCTGCCCTGGCTTTCGGCCCTGCAGAACGTGATGTTCGGGCTTGAGATGAAAGGCATCCGTGGCACGCAGCTGCGTGAAACGGCCGAGAGATACCTGCATCTTGTCGGCCTGAAGGACTCGCAGAGTCGGCGCCCGCACCAGCTTTCCGGCGGAATGAAGCAGCGGGTCGGCATCGCTCGAGCGCTCGCCATCGACCCAAAGGTCCTGTTGATGGATGAGCCGTTCGGCGCGCTCGACGCCCAGACCCGCGAGACGCTGCAGGGCGAATTGCTCGACATCCACGGCCGCACCGGAAAGACCATTTTGTTCGTCACCCATGATCTCGATGAGGCGGTGATCATCGCCGACCGCATCGTGGTGATGAAGGACGGTCGCGTGCAGGAGATCATGAATGTGCCGCTCAAGCGGCCCCGACCGGATCTCGGGCTCGTGCGCGGAATGCCTGAATTTGCCGAGACGCGGTACAGAGTATGGCGTGCGCTGCACGACGGGGCCACGGTGCACTGATGGTCGATATTGCCGACAGGCAGGAAAAAGCGGCGGCAAAAGAGGAAAGCGCCGAACGCAAGCCATTGCCGCGCTGGATTATAACAGTTGCGTCAGTCACCGTACTGCTGATCGTCTGGGAGATATTCGGCAGACGCATCAATCCGGTGTTCGGCTCCTATCCGTCCGCGATTGCCGAGGCATTCTGGGAGCTAGTCGTCACCGGCCAGCTGTGGTCTGCGCTTTATGACTCCCTGCGGCCTTTCGTGATCGGTTACGCCCTTGCCATTATTGTTGGCGTGCCGCTTGGCCTGTTCATCGGCGGCTTTCGCGCTGCGGAGGCCGCTCTCGGCCTCTACATTACGGCCGGCTACGCCATGCCGCTTGTGGCGCTGGTGCCGCTCCTGATCCTGTGGCTTGGGCTCGGATTTGCCGTCAAGGTCGCGGTCATCTTCCTGATGGCGCTGTTCCCGATCTGCATCAACACTTGGCTTGGTGTCACCGCCGTCCCGAAAACGCTGATTGAGGTCGGAAAATCCTTCGTCGCGCCTGATACTGTCATCCTGCGCCGGATCATCCTGCCGGCAACCCTGCCTTACATCATGGCTGGCATCCGCCTGGCGGTAGGACGCGCAGTGGTCGGCATGGTGATCGCTGAATTCTTCACGACCATTTCCGGCCTTGGCGCCGTGATCATCAATTCTGCCAACAATTTCGATACGGCTACGATGTTCGTGCCGATCATCATTCTGATGGTGATGGCGATCGGATTGAATTGGTTGATCGGCTTTGTCGAACGTTGGGTCGCGCCCTGGCAGGCGGAAATTTCCGGCCGCGATCGCGAGTAGGTCAGCTAGACCAGATTGCGCAAGGCTTCCAGCAATCCGCGCACCTGCTGCTCTGAAATATTACGCGTTATGAAGACGACGCGGCTCTGCCGGTTGTCGTCAGGCCACCTCTGCAGTTCGACGGGTGGGTGGGCCAGATGCTGCACGAACTGCACCACGACCGGGCCATTGCAGTTCTTCACGTTGAGGAATCCCTTGGCGCGCAGGAGGTCCGGCCCACGCAACTGCATTAGGGCGTCCATGGTCTTGGCAAAAACAGGCCAGGGCAGCGGCGCGTTTTCCGTCAAGACGAAACTTCCAATGCCGTCGCTATGCGCGGCCTCCGCCACGAATGCATTACGTTGGCCGGAGGCAGGCTCCGTGAGGCAGGCCGGATCGACATTGCCGTTGACCGCTTCGTAAATTTCCGCGCCCGGATTGCGCGCGCGCAGCTTGGTCGATAGCGCGGCACTGGCGCCTTCGCCGGCAATGTCGGTCTTTGTAATGATCAGCCGGTCGGCAAGGATCGCCTGCTTGCGCGCCTCCGCAGACCAGCCAAGCGTTTCCACTCCGGTGACGGCGTCCACCACCGTCACAACCGCTTCAACGTGAAAAACGCTGCCCAGCGCGCGGTCTGTGGCGAAGGTCTGCAGGATCGGGCTCGGATCGGCGAGCCCGCTGGTCTCGATCACGATACGCCGGAAATCGGGCAGTTCGCCGCGCTCGCGCTCGATGACCATCCGGCGCAGCGCCTGCTGCAGGTCGGTGCGGGTGATGCAGCACAAGCAGCCGTTGCCGAGCAGTATAGTCTCGTCGGCGCTCGGCCGGACAAGCGCGTCGTCGATGCCCGTCGCGCCGAATTCATTGATGACGACCGCAGTGCCTTGCCCTTCCGCCGTTGCCAGAAAGCGCTTGAGCAACGTGGTCTTTCCGGCGCCGAGAAAGCCGGTGATCACGGTGACCGGCAGCCGCGCTCCACGCTCTCGCTTGAGCCTGCGGCCGAACTGGCCGGCAGCGGGTGAGGGGAACAGCTCGTTCAGAAATCCATCTCCAGCGTGTAAAGGCCGCCGGTGTGGCGGTCGACGGTGTAGACGATGCCCCGTTCGTCGACGAAGACGTCGTTGAGCTGCACGGCGCCTGCCGGTGTGCCTTTCGGCGGTGGCGGCACGAAAGTGCCGACTTCCTTGGGTTGATAGGGATTGGAAATGTCATAGGCGCGCAGTCCGCCGTTGAAGAACGTGCCGATCACGATCTGATCGGACTGCCAGGCGGTCGGTACCGGCGGATTTTCGTGAATGTTGTGTGCGCCGAAACGGCCGCCGCGGCTGGCATAGGCATCGACCGGCGGCAGCGGACAGGTGGCAATAGAGACGAGGTTCTTCTCGTCGCGCGCATCGACGACCCACACCAGTTTCGGCCAGTCCTCGGCGTTATTTTCGGTCGACTCGTCGGTGACGATGAGCAGGCCGCGGTCGAACAGAGGCACCGCCGTATGCATGAAACCGGTATAGGGCGGTGAATTCGTCCAGTGCGAAATCGGCTTCGGCTTGGACTTGTCGCTGATGTCCATCACGAACATGCCGCCGTCGATGTAGCAGAGATAGAGTCGGTCCTTGCGCTGCTTGTAGACGTTGGTGTTGTGCGCGCGGTAGCCCTTGTCGAGCTTGTGCCGCGGCAATGGCGTTTCGCCCTTTTTAGTGCCCGGCATCCACCAGCGTCCCACTTCGATGGGTTTCGACGGATTGCGCACGTCGATGCAGCGGTAGAACTGGTCGTCGAGCGGATGGCTCGGCTCGAAGTCGGGTGCACCGGACGCCATGTGAACGTATTCGCTGTCGCAAAACCACAACTGATGTACGCCGCGCGAGTTTGCGCCTGAGCAATCCATGAACGAAATCGAGCGCGGCTTCTCCGGCACTGACAGATCGAATAACTCAAGTCCGGCCGGCTGCTGGTTGACCTTCTGGGTCTGATAGGCGACCGCCATGATGTCGCCGGATAGCTCGAGCGAATTGGAGCGCATATACGGCTTCGGCAGCTCGGTCTGCACGATGACCTTCGGATTGCGCGGATCGGAGACGTCGACGCCGGTGAAATTCTTTGGCGCGCTTTCATGCGCCAGCCAGATGATCCGCCGGCCATCTTTGGCGATCTGCACTGACATGCCTTCGCCCATGCCGCCGAAGCCGCCGAGATCGTTCTGCGCAAGAAGCTTGAAATTCCAGATGACAGACTCACCGCTCTTATTCAGCGGGTTATGGGCTGCCGACATCGTGCACTCCAGTGTTCGTCAGGTTCTTGCAGAAAGGCCGGCGCGCGTGCGCCGGCCTTGTGATGAAAAGTTCGGGCGCCCTCAGGCCATGGCCTTCTTGAGGAAGTCGGTGCGGAAAGCCTTGCTCCAGTCCGGGATGGCCTTGAGCTTGTTGGCCTTCACCAGAACTTCGCAATGGTGATTCATGTAGGGGATAAGGTCCGACGGCCAGCCGGGCTGCACCTCGACCCGCGCAATGGCCTTGGAGAAGGTGTCCTTCGACATGGTGTAGCCCTTTGAGGTGTAGAACGAGTAGATCGTGTCGGCGACCTTACCTGGGCTGGACTTGAAGTCCTTGGCGACCTCGAGCCAGGCCTTCAGGTAAGCCACCACGGTGTCCGGGTTCTTGTCGACAAATTCAGGCGTGGCGGCCATGAACACCGGCAGTTTGTCGAATTCATAGAACTCGGAGATGGTGACGGCGAGACCATCGGCTTCCGCGATCGCGTTATAGGGCTCCACGTTCACCATTGCGTCCACGGTCTTGGCCGCCATGGCCGCCACCATGTCGTTCACGTTCATGCGGATTTCCTGATAGTCGCCCTTCTGCAGCCCAGCCTTTGTGGCGATCTGGTCGACGAAGATGTTGCCGGTGGACGAGCCGGTCTGGTTGGCGACCTTCTTGCCTTTGAGCTGCTCGACCTTGGTGATCCCGAGATCCTTGCGCGCGAGCACACGCGCGGTCTTGCCGACATATTCGATCATCGCGATGGCGACCAGGCCGCCTTTGTCGTGTCCGATGGCGAAAGACGGTCCGGCGTAGGTTCCCATGTCGACCTGCCGCGCCACCATCTGTTGCATGGTGAGGTTCCCCGAGGGTACCGCGAATTCCTCGAACTTGACGCCATGCTTTTCAAGCAGGCCGGAGCGCAGCAGATAGTAAGTCGGCATGCCCCACATATTGGTTTGGTAGCCTTGGCGTACTGTCTCCAACGCAAATGCCGGTCGCGCGCCAAGCCCCGCGGCCAGCATCCCGGCGCCGGTCGTCGCCAGCACATGACGGCGGGTCAGTCCTTTGTTCGCAGTGGTCATTGTTGCTCCTCCCTATGATTTGGCTTTGCCATTAGCTTTTGTTTCACCGGCGTCATAGCCGAGATGCCCCAGCAGCTCCTTTTGGCATTCGACGAATTCCACGCTCAGCGGGTCGCGCGGGCGTGGCAGGTTGATCTTGATCTCGGTCTTTACCGTGCCCGGATGCGGCGACATGACGACGACGCGGTCAGCCAGATATACCGCCTCCGCAACATTGTGGGTCACGTAGATTACCGTCTTGCGGGTCTCACGCCAGACGTCGGCGAGCAGCCGCTGCATGTCGTCGCGGGTAAGGGCATCCAATGCCGC